>JAASTB010000019.1 GCA_021767625.1 Wenzhouxiangella sp. | reverse complement strand
TCGATGTCGGTCTCGTACTCGAACTGCCCCTGGGCGCAGTCCAGGGACAGTTCGGCGCGGCCCCAGAGAACCTGTTCGACGGCGCCGGCATCGTAGTCGTCTCCGAATACCGGCCCGCGAACGGCGCGCAGTTCGGGGAAGACGACGGGATCGGTGCTGCCGGCCTCGCTCAGGCCGATGATCCAGTAGGGCCGCCCCTCGGGATCGAAGGTAAACCAGACGAGCATCATTTCTTCCGGCGAGATCCATTGCACCGTCAGTCCCTGGCCCGATTGCGCCGGATCGTACCAGGAGCCGCTCTCGCTGGCGCGCTCGTTGTCGGGGAACCCCACGGCCGGGCCGCAGGGCACGTTCCAGATCGAGGTCAGGGCCTGGAAATCCACAGTCCGGTGGAATCCATAGGCCTCGTATTCGTACCAGCCCTCCGAACATCCGTCGAACAGCATGCGGGCCGAACCGACGGTGCTCGTTTTGACATCGCCGGATTCGAAGTCGGCCCCGAAGCGCGCGCCGCTGGCTGCGATCAGTTCGGGAAACTCGATTCGGTTGCCTTCGACGCGTCCATTGCCGACCAGCCAGCGCGGCCGACCCTCGTCGTCGAATGTAAACCAGTAGGCGACGGCGCGCTGGTCGGGCAGGATTTCCAGCACCCAGCCTTCACCGCTTCGCTGCGGGTTGAACCACATGGCCGAGTGCCCGCCGCCGACCGGCAACACCGGGTCGGATTCGGTCGTCGAGACCGGCAGCTCCAGGCTCCGATCGCGCCCACCCTGGTCCAGTGCGCCGTCGGTGCCTTCGTAGTCGCGCCATGCACCCCAACGGTAACCTGCCGGAGTAGCCGGGTTGGCGTCCAGGCGATGGCCTGTCATGTCCTGGGTGTCCACCGACAAGCTCACGCGGCCACCGGATTGCTCCAGCAGGGCGACGTTGTCTTCGTGATCTTCGAGTCGCACGAGGACCGTAGCGGTATCGCTCGTGTAGCGCGGGCGAAGGCCGATCCATGCCGCCGGCTCGGTGTTCCACTCGGGCGGACCGACCGTCACCGCCAGCGTCTCGCCGTCTATCTCGAGATCGACATCCACTTTCAGTGAGGAAGGCGGACGGCCGGGGAACGCCGCAATCGCGCCGTTCTCGCGCCAGCGCATCGGCTTGTTGAACTGAAGTCTCAAGAGATAGTTCCGGCCCACCGTCAAGGGCCTCAGCTCCCTGGCGACCCGTTGCCTCCGTCCTTCGGCATCGATCTGCCAGCGGGCCGTCCAGTGGGTGAACCGGCCGGAACGATCGAGCAGCTCGGCGCTAACCAGGTGCGGCGGGCCGGCCATGTGGTAGGCGATGGCGGTCATGGTCTCGGCGAGATTCTCGCGAACCCTGCGAATCTCGCTTTCGGGCAGGATGAAGCCGTCGTTTCCATTGCTGGCGAAGCCGCCGTACTCTGCACCGCCCATCTGGCCGGGTTCGATTTCCCAGGTCAGCGAGGGCACCCGGAATTCGTCGGCGAAGTACTCCGAGGTGGTGCCGATGCCGAAGTCGATATGCGAAGGGCTGTCGACGTAGCGCTTGTTCCCGGGCAGCTCGACATGATGGTCGCTCGCCATGGCGAGCAGGCGTCTCTGGATGGCATTCAGTCGGGCGTTGTCGGTCTGCACGCTGAAGAACACGCGGGTGAAGGAATGCATGTCGGCATAGAAGCGAAGCTGTTCGCCCGGCCCCAGCCCGGTGGCGTTGATCAGGGCTTGCGTTTCGGGCTCCGAGCCCGCCGAAGGGCCACGGTAGGTCAGGTCGGCTGGAACTTCGGTGTACTGAGGGCCGGGCCACGCCGGTTCGTTGTTGCGGTTCAGGTCGACCCCCGCCACCCGCCCGGCGCTGGTGGCCAGGTCTTCATCGGAATGACGGAGATTCTTGCGACGCATGCGGCCGTCTCTGGGCGAAACGTCCGGATAGCGGTTGTCGACACCTAGCCAGTTGCTTCTCGGGTAGCGCTGAGTCTGCAGGAACCCGTCGACGTTGAGGACCGGAACGAGCACGATGCTGGTGTGATCGAGCACGTAGTCGATCCAGTGCCCATCGCCTTGCTCCTCGGCCAGCAGCTCCATCAATCCCGTGACGGCCTCGGGCGATTGCCATTCGCGGGCATGGATGCCGCCGGTGAACTGCAGGGCGCCCCGGGGCAGTCCTTCGAAAGTCTGGTTGCCGCCGCGTCCGAGGCGGTAAGCCCAGATGTCGCGGCCCTTGCGCGTCTGGCCGACGATCGTCGAGCTCACGGAGTCATGCATGATGTCCAGGTCCTGGTGCCTGGCATGGAGGCCGGCGTAGCTGCGAAAGCCGTCGAAGGGCAAGGGGGTGTCGACGGGCACGGGAACCGGGTAACCGAGGCCCAGACGGCCCGGTCCCTCGGTCCAATCGACGATGGACTGGGCGGGCAGCGCGGAGGCGGCCGCGAGAAGGATCGAGGCAAGAATGGTCCTGAGTTGCTTCATTTGTCACCACCCCCGGCCTTTCCGGACTCGCTCAGCGTGCTCTCCATCTGCGCGAGGAGGTCGAGCCTCCTGCGCGCATTCTCGCTCAGGGGGCGGCGCGCCGCGGCCTCCAGCCAGTCCTCGCTATCCATCCGGGCCAGTTGCAGCGCTGCGGCTCCGCCCAGAGCAGGATCGTCGAGCAAGCCGATCAGGCGCTCGCCCCACTCCCTTCGAAGTGAGGAATCCTTGGGCAGGTGGGAAGTCAGGTCGCTCATTGCCCACGCGGCGACACCCCGGTCACGATGCGACAGGGCGGCCCGCATCAAGTCGTTCGCGTCCTTTCGGGGCAGGTGGCGGCGGACGCGAGCCAGCCGCGGAAGCAGGTCGGAAGGGGGCGCGGCGGATGCCCAGGACGCCAGCCAGTCGGAATTGTGCCGCGCCAGTTCGATATCGGCACGGGCCGGGCCACAGCCCCCCGGCGTCGAGGCGCAATGAAGAGCCAGTGCATCCAGTCTCTGCCCGGGCAGTTCGGCGACGGCTGCAAGCATGCCCCGGTAGCGCGGGTCGTCGGCAGACAGGGCGTCGAGTTCGCCGGCAAGGCTCGCTGCGCCTGCCGGCGGCGTGGCCCGGACACGTTCATGGCCATCGCGCCAGGACCACTCGTTGGCCAGGCCCCGGGCGGCTGCAGCGATGTTGAAGAGGGCGACTTGGTGCCAGGGGGCTTCTTCGTGTCCGACGACGGCCAGCGGTGCGGTGTGCGACAGCTGTTCCAGGACCGCGGAAGGTGCCGTCCCCGGAGGATGGTCACGCAAACGTTGGAGGTAGCCGTAGAGCGCCGCGTCGCGCTGTTCGGGCGGCAGTGTCGTGTCGCTCCGGATCGTCGCCACGGCGGCGAGAATTTCCCGTGAGCCCGCCTGGTCGAGCGTGAGTTCGAGCAGGCTGTCGATGTGTTCCTCGACCGCGGCTGTCTGCGCTGTCCAGCGGGCTTGAGGCGGGACGCGGCTCGGTCCGTTCGCCACTGACGCGGCAGTGGTGAACGTCAGGGCGATCAGGAGGCAGCTGGCCGGGGCCAGCCGGAGGAAAGCGGTCCGCATCGGCGCATCCTGGGGCGGGACTGCTTCCGAATATAGCAGTGCGGCGGTGCCGCGCGCCAGGAGCGGGGCCGGGTAATGCGGGCGCGGGGCCTTGCGGCTGCCGCGCCCCGGAGAGCATCAGGCTGCCTCTTCGGACTTGCGCAGCGGGCCGTTGAGCAGCGCGTCGCGGGTCGCCTCGACGATCAGGTCGACTTCGGCCGAAGTGATGCCGAAAGGCGGGGTGTAGCGCAGGGAATTGGCGCCGCCGTGGATCACGTTGATACCGTGCATGCGCAGGTATTCCTCGGTCGAGCCTTCGCCATAGGCCTTGTAGACGCTGCTGTCGAGTTCGACCGAGAAGAGCAGGCCGGTGCCCTGGACGCGCGTGATTCGTCCGTCGAGCTCATCGGCCAGCTTGCCGAACTTGTCCAGGAATTCCCGGCCGCGCTCGATGATGTTGTCACGCAGTTCGGGCGTGACCTGGCGCAGCACGGCCGTGCCGACATCGAGCGCGCGCGGGTTGGCCGTCATCGTGTTGCCGTAGACACCCTTGCGATACAGACCGGCGGCCTTGTCGTTCATGGCCAGGACCGAAAGCGGGTACTGGCCGGCGTTGAGCGCCTTGGAATAGGTTTCCAGGTCCGGGGCTTCCAGGCCCTCGAAGCCCGGATAGTCGACCACCGAAAGCACGCCCTGGGTGCGCAGGCCGGCCTGGATGGAATCCATCAGCAGCAGGGTGCCGTGCTCGGCAGTCAGGCGGCGAGCCTCGGCGTAGAACTCGGGCGTGATCGACATGCCGGGGTTGCCTTCGCCCATGACCGGTTCCATGAACATGGCCTCGATGAAGACCTTGTTCTTCTCGGCCCAGTCGAAGACCTGCTTGAGGTGCTCGACGTTGTTGGGCTCGACCGTGATCAGCGTGTCCTCGTCACGGTAGGAGGCGAGGTGCTGCGAGTAGGTCTTGCGGGTGGAGTCGGAGAATCGCGCCGGCCGGTCGGTGCGGCCGTGGAAGCTGCCCGAGAGCGAGAGCCGGTGGAGCTTGTATCCGGCCTTGGGGCCGCCCGGATCGGTCATCTGCTTGGCGTTGATGTCGGAAATGCGGCCGGCGACCGTCACGGCCTCGGAGCCGGAATTCATGCACAGGAAGCGGTGAAACGGGCAGCCGCCGTCGCGGCGGTTGCCGATCTCGGCGCTCAGCGCGTCGAAGAAGCGCTGGTGCGAGAAGCTCGGGGTCATGATGTTGGCCATCACGTGCGGCTGGTTCATCGCCGTGAGCACCGCTTCGGGAGCGTGGCCCAGGCCGAGCATGCCGTAGCCGCCGGAGTCGTGCAGGACCGCGCCCTTGGCGGTGATGATCCAGGGGCCGCGCGCGGCGAGCGCCACGTACGGATTGACGCAATCGTCCGGGTAGAAGTTGACGTAGCCCGATTGCAGGGCCTCCTTCTGGTCGAGCTCGTCGATGCCGATCAGGTCGGGGTAGGCCTCGCGCCAGCACTCGAGGACGCCCAGCGCATCGTCGACCGCCTGCCCGAGCCTCGGGTCGTTCTTCGCGAAGCGTTCGATGACGTCGTCGGCCAGGCCGGTGGTCAGCGGCTTGCCGCCGAGTTTGCGCAGGGTGTCGAGTTTGCTGATGATGCTCACGCGCGTCTCCTTGTGGGATGGTCTCGCAGCGGGTGAAAACCGCCTATTGTAGCAAGGCCGCGCCGGAAAAGCCCCTGTGGCCGGTTTTCACGCGCTTTGCGTCGAATCCCGCGTGGGCTGCACGGTAATGCTGCGTCCGCCGCCGGCACGGTCGTCGATGCGCACACGCCAGTCCGGGGGCGGCAGCCAGCCTTCACCGCGTTCGGGCCATTCCACCAGCAGCAGGCTGCCCCGGCCCAGCAGGTCTTCCAGGCCCAGGTAGGCGAGTTCCTCGCCGTGTCCCAGGCGGTAGAGATCCAGATGATGGATGTCGCGCCCGCCGATCGTGTAGCTCTCGATCAGCCCGTAGCTGGGGCTCTTGACCCGTCCGGAGAAGCCCATGGCACGCAGCAGCCCGCGAACGAGCGTCGTCTTGCCGGCACCCAGGTCGCCGGACAGGTAGACGATGCCCCCTTCGGCGAACAGTTCGGCCAGCTCGTCCCCGAGGGCCATGGTGCCGCTTTCGTCGGCGGGCGTGAAGGTCCGTGATGGATTCATGCCGGCAGCACCCGCGCGAGCGCTTCGATGAGGTCGCCGGCCAGCACCTGGCGACGCTCCCGGGCCGCGCGGTCGCCCGCCAGGGCGTGGGTCAGCACGCCGGCGCAGGCGGCGTCGAAGGGGCCGAGACCCTGCCCCATCAGAGAGGCGACGATGCCGGTCAGGGCGTCACCCATGCCGGCGGAGGCCATGGCGGGGTTGCCATGGGGGCAGACGGCCACGCCCGAGCCCGGTCCGGCCACCAGGCTGCCGTGCCCCTTGAGGACGACGACTGCCTCGAAGCGCTCGGCCAGGGCCGAGACGGCCGCGAAACGGTCGGCCTGCACCTCGGCCACGCCGGTATCGAGCAGCCGGGCCGCTTCGCCCGGATGGGGCGTGAGAATCCAGTTGCCGCGCCGGGTCGGTTCGCTGGCCAGTAGATTGAGTGCGTCGGCGTCGACCACGATCGGGTGTGCGCTTTCGACGGCGCGCTTGAACAGCGCGCGCGCCCAGTCGTCCTGCCCCAGCCCCGGGCCCAGCGCCAGGGTGTCGGCGCGTTCGGCGAGCGGCTCGAAGGCCTCGAGCGTTTCCACGCCGTGGCTCATCAATTCGGGCTGGATCGAAGGGGCGAGCAGGGCGTTCTGCGCCCGGGTGGCGATCGTCACCAGTCCGCTGCCGGTGCGCAAGGCGGCCCGCCCGGCCAGCACCGGCGCGCCGGCCATGCCGTGGTTGCCGCCGACGATCAGCAGTCGACCCAGGTCGCCCTTGTGCGTGTCGGCGGGTCGGGGCGGCAGCCAGCCGGGCAGCTGCGCCGCGTCGAGCAGCGTCGCGTCGGGCGGCATGCCTTCGTGAATTTCGGGCGGTGTTTCGAGCGCATCGAACAGCACGGCGCCGCACCAGCGGCCGGCCTGGCCGGTGTGCAGGCCCCGCTTGCGGCCGATGAAGGTGACGGTGGCCTCGGCGTGAACGCAACGCCCCTGCGGCATGCCGGTATCGGCGTTCAGGCCGGAAGGCACGTCGACGGCCAGGACAGGCCGGCTTGCATCGTTGATGTGGTCGATCAGGCGGGCGTAGTCGTCGCGCACCGGCCGGTCGAGCCCGGTGCCCAGCAGGGCGTCGACGATCACGTCGCCGCGCAGCCGCTCGTCCGGATTCTCGACGGTACCGCCCAGGGCGAGCCAGTCCCGGGCCGCCTGCGCGGCCTTACCGGCGAGTTCGTCGGGCGCTTTCATCGCGATCAGCTGGACCGACAGGCCGGCCTCCTTTGCCAGGCGCGCCACGACGTAGCCGTCGCCGCCGTTGTTGCCGCCGCCGCAACAAATGGTGACTGCCCGCGCCTCGGGCCAGCGCCCGCGCAGGATTTCGAAGGCCCGCCGGCCGGCCCGGCGCATCAGGTCGTAGCCGTCGATGCCGTGGATCTCGATGGCCCGGCGGTCGAGTTCGCGCACGGACTCGGCACGATACAGCGGCACGATGGGATAATGTCGCGCATGAGTCATGGCCGCGATTATAGGCAAGGCGAGCCCGACACCGGCGAACTGGTCGAAAAGATCCGCCAGTGGGGCCGCGAACTGGGATTCGCGGAGGTCGGTATCGCCGACACCGACCTGTCCGCCTATGAAGCGCGTCTCGACGAATGGCTGGCCGAAGGCCGGCAGGGCGAGATGGACTGGATGGCGGCCCACGGGCGCAAGCGGTCTCGTCCCGCCCTGCTGCACCCCGACACGCGCTCGGTGATCGTGGCGCGGATGGACTACCTGCCGGAATCCGCGCGGCCGGTCGAGGAGCTGCTCGAGCAGCCAGATCGCGCCGCGGTCTCCAGATACGCCCTGGGACGCGATTATCACAAACTGATCCGCAAGCGCCTCAAGAAGCTGGCCGATCGCATCGAGGGCGAGATCGGCCCGTTCGGGCACCGCGTGTTCACCGACTCGGCGCCGGTCCTCGAGAAGCCGCTGGCGGAAAAGGCCGGCCTGGGCTGGATCGGCAAGCACACTATCCTGCTCAACCGTCATGCCGGGTCGTGGTTCTTCCTCGGCGAGATCTACACCGACCTGGAGCTGCCGCCCGACCGGCCGGTGAGCCAGCATTGCGGCAGCTGCCGGCGCTGCATCGACGTGTGCCCCACGCAGGCCATCACCGGGCCGTTCCAGCTCGACGCCCGGCGCTGCATCTCCTATCTCACGATCGAGTTGAAAGGGTCGATTCCCGTCGAGCTCCGGCCCCTGATGGGCAACCGCGTGTTCGGTTGCGACGACTGCCAGGCGGTCTGCCCATGGAACCGGTATGCGCAGCACACCGGCGAGGCGGATTTCGCGCCGCGCAGGGACCTGGACGCCGGGGAACTGGTCGAATTGTTCGGCTGGGACGAAGAGACCTTCCTCGAGCGAACCGAGGGCAACCCGATCCGCCGCACCGGCTACGAGCGCTGGCTCAGAAACCTGGCCGTGGCGCTCGGCAATGCGCCGACGTCAGGGCGCGTGGTCGGGGCGCTTCGGGCGCGCCGGGAGCATCCGTCCGAACTCGTGCGCGAACACGTCGAGTGGGCGCTGGCGCGCCACGAAGCCGACTGACGCTTCGCGGTCAGGACTGCAGCCGGGCCTGGAAGTCTTCCAGGTAGGCTTCGATGCGCGCGGCGTTGGCGCCGACATCGCTCCGGCCCACGCGCGATTTGGAACGGACATCCACGGCACTACCGCCATTGTCGCCGCGGATGCGGATGACGACGTCGTCCTTGAAGCCGAACCAGAAAGTCGTGGCTGTCGCCTCGATGCGGCCCTGCGCCTCGTCGGCGGCGACGATTTCCCAGCCCTTGGTTCGGGCCGTCTCCAGGGCGTGTTCGAAAGCGATCGCCGGCCAGGCATCGACCCGCAGGGTAAGGATGTGCGGATACGCTTCGCGCTGCTGCTCGGCCGTCTCGTCACCCGGATAGGCGACCGGATTGGGAGCGTCCGCGCGCAACGGGGCAATGGCGACGAATTCCGGGGGATCGGCCGTGTCGGTGGTGATGTCGTGGATCGGCGGTACCGAGCGCGCCTTCTGCACGAACATCCAGGGCACGGCCGCCGTGCCCGCGCCGATCACGATGGCCGCCAGCAGGATCGGTGCGCCGCCGCGCCGTGTCGCGGGCAGCAGGAGCAGGAGAATGCCGAGTCCGGCGGCTGTCAGGCCACCATAGAGTGCCCAGCGCATGAGGGTGAAGCCGAAGGGGAAATCCCACAGCTCCAGGCGGGTGCCCGGCCCGGCGAAGAGCAGCAGCAGGGCTGCAGCCAGGGCCACGATCAATACGACGATGCGCAGTGCTTTCATGTTCTTCCTCCCCGTGCGCCCCGATCCCACCGATCCCGTCGAGGCTGTTGAACGGTATCATACCGGTCCTTCTTCCCAATCGTGTCAATCGAACGATCCCGTGCCCCGCGCGAAATCCCAACTGGTGGCGGTGACCTGGCCCTGGGTGGCGCTTGCCGCCATTGTGGGCCTGTTCGTGCTGCGCGCCCGCGTGGTCGAAGACCACTACGGGGCCGTCGTTGCCTGCCAGGGGTGTTTCTTCCTGCCTTCGATCGTCCAGGACCTGTGGCTGCTGGCCATCGCCTGTGGCCTACTGGCGGTGGTCATCGTATCGCCCTGGCGCCTGTTCCGGTGGCTGGGAGGCCTGGCCCTGTCGGTGGTGCTGATCGGCTACGTCATCGACGTCTACCTGCTGCATGCCTTCGGCATCCGGCTCTTCCTGGCCGATATCGCTGTTTACGGGCTGAGCATCGGCCTGGTGGTCGAGCAGTTCGCGGCCTGGGCCGGCGGCGTGGTGCCCGCGGTGTTGCTGATCGTGCTTCTCCTGGGCCTGGTAGCGCTCCCGGCCGTGCTCCCCAGGTCGTCTTCGCCGCCGATCCTGGCGAGCCTGGTGCTGGTCGGGCTGGTCTCCACCGGAGTGGCGGCGTTCGGGCCGGCCCCGGAATTCGTCAACAGCTGGATCTACCGGAACTTCCTGCAGGCCAACTCGGCCACCACCGAGTCGGTCCGCTACAGCCCCGAGCGGATCGAGGCGATACGGAACAAGCACGACGAAATACTGCCGCGTAGCTGTGAAAGCTCGCCGGTCGATCGTCGAAACGTCATCATTCTGATCCTGGAATCCTGGTCGAGCTATCAGAGCCCGGCCTTCGGTGGTCACCTGGACTGGACGCCCGAACTCGACGCGTTGGCCATGGAGAACGTGCGCTACACCAAGCTGCATGCCGGCGGATTCAGCACCAACGAGGGGCTGGTCAACATTCTCGGCGGTGTCCGGTTATGGGCGCCGTTCGAGCACCTGTTCGAAGCGGCCGAGTTCGGGCACGCCTGGGGCATCGACGGCGGCATGGCCGAGGTCCTCGGTGGCGCCGGTTTCCGCACGGCTTTCCTGACCACCGGTCCCCTGTCTTTCCTGCGCAAGGGCGAGTGGCTGAGAGACCTGGGTTTCGATTACGTAGAGGGTAACCAGCATCCATTCTACGAGGACTGGGAGCGGGTGGCGTTTCATGCCGCCGCCGACGAGGCGCTCTATCGGCGCGCCTTGCAGTGGACGGGCGACCAGACGGATTCGCCCTACCTGTTGGTACTCGAGACGGTCAGTACGCACCAGCCCTACATCAACCCCGAGACCGGCGAGTACGACATCGAGGGCAGTTTCCGCTATGCGGACCGCTGGGCCGCGTGGTTTCACGACCGGCTCGAGGAGCGCGGGTTCTTCGACTCCGGGGTCCTGCTCGTGGTCAGCGACCACCGCAGCATGACGCCGATCAGCGCCGAGGAGCAGGAACGCTTCGGGCGCGGGGCGGCCTCGCGGATCCCGATGCTCATGGTCGACAAGCAATGGCAGGGGGCGCCGGTGGTCGATCGGGTGCACGGCCTGGGCGACCTGGTCGCGGGGATGCGCCAGCGTGCATCCGGGGAAGTCTGCACCGACGCCACCCAGGCCAGTCCGTTCCGCACCGAAGCGGGCGAGGGCAGCTGCGCGTTCCACCTGCGCGGCTCGCAACGCGGTATCGTGGACGTGTTCTGCGGCGAGGGCAACGGCCGAGTCCTGCTCGACGGCGACGACACTCGATTCACGGAAGTCTCCGGGCTTTCGCCGCGGCGCCGCGAGCAGGTATTGGCGGCCATCGCGCTCGAGCGCATCAGCGGACTCGAACGCGCGCGTCGATACGAATCGCAGGCGGCGGATCGATGAAGGCCCGGGGCGCGTAAGCCATCAAGGAGAGAACGTGGACTGGCTGCAGACACTGCTGATCGCCCTCATCCAGGGCTTGACGGAATTCCTCCCGGTTTCCAGCCAGGCGCACCTGGTGCTCTATTCCTGGGTGACCGGCGGCGTCTACCAGGGACTGGATTTCGACATCATCCTGCACGCGGGCTCACTGGTCGCCGTGGTCGCCTATTTCAGGCGGGAATTGCTCGCCATGGCCCGTTCGTGGCTCTCATCGCTGGGCGGCGGGCGGCCGGACGCCGATTCGCGCCTGGCATGGTGGATCATCATCGGCACGCTGCCGGCGGTGGTTTTCGGCTTCCTGCTCAAGGACGTGGCCGAGGAGCAGCTGCGCGCGGTCTGGGTCATGGCCACCTCCCTGGTCGTCTTCGGCCTTTTGCTGGGCTGGGCCGATTGGCGGGGAAGGCGCGACCGCGACGAGCACCAGCTGGGACTGAGGGGCGTGCTCGTGATCGGATTCGCGCAGGTACTGGCGTTGATCCCCGGAACGTCGCGCTCGGGCATCACCATCACCGCCGCGCTGTTCATGGGCCTGACGCGGGAGGCGGCCTCGCGCTTTTCATTCCTGCTGTCGATTCCGGTCATCACCGGTGCGGCCGTGCTGGGGCTTCGCGACCTGAGCTCGACCGAGCTCACCACGCCCTGGGGGCTGCTGTTGCTCGGCTTCGCGGCGTCGGCCCTGAGTACCTACGCCTGTATTCACTTCTTCCTGGCTTTCATCAGGCGAATCGGCATGCAACCCTTCGTGGTCTACCGCATCGTGCTGGGCGGTCTGCTCCTGGCCTACGTCCTGTGGTGACGAGGGCCGCTCAGCTCTCGAGTTTCTTGAGGCGGTAGAGCCAGTCCAGCGCTTCGCGCGGGCTGAGATCGTCCGGATCGACGTCCTCGAGCATGACGCGAACCGGATCGCTCTGGGAGTCCGAAGTATCGGCGTCTCCCGAGGGCGCCTGCCCGAAAAGGCCCAGCTGCGGACTGCTGGCGCCGGCGGCCTCGTTTTCCAGGCGGTCGAGGTGCTTGCGCGCCTGAGCGATGACCGGCTTGGGCACGCCGGCCAGCCGTGCGACCTGGATGCCGTAGCTCTGGCTGGCGGGGCCCTCGCGCACCGAGTGCAGGAACACGATCTCGTCGCCGTGCTCGCGCGCGTCGAGGTGCACGTTGGCGATGCCTTCGTGGTCTTCGGCCAGGCGGGTGAGCTCGAAGTAGTGGGTGGCGAACAGGGTCATGGCGCGCAGGTTCAGGGCCAGTTCGGTGGCCACCGCCCAGGCCAGCGCCAGGCCGTCGAAGGTCGAGGTGCCGCGCCCGATCTCGTCCATCAGGACCAGGGAGTGCTCGGTGGCGTTGTGCAGGATGTTCGCGGTCTCGACCATTTCGACCATGAAGGTCGAGCGTCCCCGGGTCAGGTCGTCGCCGGCGCCGATGCGGGAGAAGATGCGGTCGATCGGGCCGATCCGGGCGGATTTCGCGGGCACGAAGGCGCCGGCGTGGGCCAGGATGGTGATCAGCGCGGCCTGGCGCATGTAGGTGGACTTGCCGCCCATGTTGGGGCCGGTGATGACCAGCATGCGCCGGTCCGGGTCGAGCCGGCAATCGTTGGGCACGAACGCTTCGTCCTGCACGCGCTCGACGACCGGATGCCGGCCTTCGACGATATCGACCCCGGGCTGCTCGTCGAGCTCGGGTGCATTGAGGCGCAGCGTTTCGGCGCGCTCGGCAAAAGTCACCAGCACGTCGAGGGTGGCCAGGCCGGCGGCGATGATTGCCAGACGACCGTGCTCATTGCCCAGGCGTTCGACGAGTTCATCGTAGAGCGCCTTTTCGCGGGCCAGCGCGCGTTCGCGCGCCGACAGCACCTTGTCCTCGAAGGCCTTGAGTTCCTCGGTGATGTAGCGCTCGGCGTTCTTGAGCGTCTGGCGCCGGCTGTATTCGGTGGGCACCTTGTCGGCGTGCGTCTTGCCGATCTCGATGTAATAACCGTGTACCCGGTTGAAGCCGACCTTGAGCGTCTGGACGCCCGTGCGTTCGCGTTCCTGCTCTTCGTAGCGTACGAGGAAGTCGCCGGCGTTCTGGCTCAAGCCGCGCAACTCGTCGAGTTCGGCATCGTAGCCTTCGGCGATCACGCCGCCGTCGCGCACGACCATCGGTGGCTGCTCGACGACCGCCGACTCGAGCAGCTCCGACAGGTTGGGGCAGGGCGCGAGATCGTCGCGCAACTCGTCGAGGAGCGGCACGGACACCCGCTCCAGGCCTTCGGCGAGTTCCGGCAGCCGTCCCAGCCCCTCCCTGAGCGTGGCCAGATCGCGCGGACGAGCCGTCTTGAGCGCGATCCGGGTCAGCACCCGCTCGATGTCGCCCAGGCCGGAAAGTCGCTCGGCGAGGTCGGGGTGGACGTGAGTGTCCAGCAGGGCCGCCACCGCCTGGTGGCGTGCGCCCAGGGCGGTGCGGTCGCGCAGCGGGTGGGTGAGCCAGCGCTTGAGCTTGCGGCTGCCCATTGGGGTCGCGGCCGTGTCCATCAGCCCGACCAGGGTGTGCTCGGTGCGGCCGTCGGGGTGGATGTCGATTTCGAGATGGCGGCGCGTGGCGGCGTCGAGCACCAGGTGTTCGGCCGGGCGTACGGCGCGCATGCCGGCCAGGTGCGGCAGTTCGCCTGAGAGCATGTCGCGCGCATAGCCGAGCAGGGCGCCGGCGGCGCCGACCTCGGGCCCGCGGCCCTCGATTCCGAAGCCCGACAGATCCTGGACCCGGAATTGCCGGCACAGTTCGCGTTCGGCCGACTCGGCGTCGAAGGCCCAGGGCGGATGTTCGCGCACTGCCGCTCCTTCGCGATTGAAAGGCAGTCCGGCGTTTTCGGGCAGCAGGATCTCGGCCGGCCGCAGGCGCTCGAGCTCGGCGGTCAGCTCCGCCGCCGAGGCCAGGGGACAGCATCGCAGCCGCCCGCCGGCCAGGTCCAGCCAGGCCAGGCCGAAGCCCTGCTTGCCCGGAAGGATAGCGGCGAGCAAGCGCTCGGCGCGTTCTTCCAGCAGGGACTCCTCGGTGACCGTACCCGGAGTCACGATCCTGACGACCTTGCGCTCGACCGGCCCCTTGGCAGCCTCGACGTCACCGACTTGTTCGCAGATGGCCACCGACTCGCCCTTCTTGAGCAGCCGGGCGAGGTAGCCATCGACGCTGTGATAGGGCACGCCGGCCATGGGAATGGGCTCGCCGGCCGACTTGCCGCGGTGGGTCAGTGTGATGTCGAGCAGGCCGGCTGCACGCCTGGCGTCGTCATAGAACAACTCGTAGAAGTCGCCCATGCGGAAGAACAGCAGGATGTCCGGATAGTCCGCCTTGATCCGGAGGTATTGCTGCATGAGAGGTGTGTGCTGGGTGGCGGTATCGGACATCAGGGCAATCGGCTTGGGGTGATGACTTCGGTCGACGGCAGTGATCAGGGTTCAGTTTTCAGGGTTCAGGGTTCAGGAAAACCTGGCCGAAGCCCGCCCTGAAACCTGAAACCTGAAACCTGGAGACCTTCTTTCGGGGCATTATAGGAGCCATGGCAATGCGAAACGACGATGAAGCGCTCTCGATGCTGGTCACCGCCTTGGCGGCCGAATTGAAGATGCTCGGCCGCAGGCTGGTCACGGCCGAATCCTGCACCGGCGGCTGGATCGCGAAGATCTGCACCGATCTGCCCGGCAGCTCGGAGTGGTTCGAGCGCGGCCTGGTGACCTATTCCAACGAGGCCAAGGCCGACCTGCTGTCCGTCAGGCCCGGCGACCTCCATCGCTTCGGCGCAGTCAGCGAGGAGGTGGCCGCGGCAATGGCGCGCGGTGCGGTCGCCAACAGCCGGGCCGACGTCGCCTTGTCGGTGACGGGCATCGCCGGCCCCGACGGCGGTACTCCGGAAAAGCCCGTGGGCACGGTCTGTTTCGGCTGGGCGCTGCCGGACGACGTGGTCGAAACCGAAAGGCACCGCCTGATCGGCAACCGCGAGGAGATCCGCCGCGCCAGCGCCGCCATGGCCCTGCAGGGCCTGCTCGAGCGCCTGGCGGCATAGCCCACCCGCGCAACGCCCCCGAGCCCTGAAACCTGAAACCTGAAACCTGAAACCTGAAACCTGAAACCTGAAACCTGAACCCGCCCGAATGCCCCAAGCAACCCGACGCCTGTTTTTCGCCCTCTGGCCCGACGACCGGGTGAGGCGCGACATTGTCGAGCGCCGTGAAGCGCTGGGGCGAGTCAGTCGCCGGCAGGTGCCCGATCACAATCTGCACCTGACGCTGGTCTTTCTCGGCGACCAGCCGTGCGAGCGCCTGTCGGCATTCGAAGAGGCCGCAGGGAAGATCGAGCGGGGCGCCTGCACACTTGAATTGGATCGTTTCGGCTGGTTTCCGCGCGCCCGCGTGGCCTGGCTGGGCGGCGATGCGCCGGAGGCGCTGGAAAAACTGCAGGGCGCGCTGTGGCGGCGCATGGTCGACCTTGGCGTTCGCCTCGACGAGCGCCCGTTCCGTCCGCACGTGACCCTGTTCCGCCAGGTGCTGCGGCGGCCCCGGATGCCGG
>JAASTB010000245.1 GCA_021767625.1 Wenzhouxiangella sp. | reverse complement strand
TTCAACACCACTCGTCGATGAAGTCGCGGGCTTCCTGCAGCATGCGCTGGCGCTCTTCGTCGGAAATCTGCCGGCGTTCGCCGTCTTCTCCGCGAATCAGCACGTTGGCGCGCTGGGTGAGGTTTTCGATGTTGCGACGGGCCTGGGCGCAGCGCTCGGCGACCATTTCCGGGTCCGGCTCGGCTGCTTCCATTTCGGGCTGCGCGGGCGGGATGCCCTCCGCGGAAGCCGTCTCGCCGGAATCCGCCATTTCTCCCCCGGCGGTGGCCGATTCAACCGGCTCGCGGGTCTCGATGCCGACTTCTTCGTAGTCGATGCCCTCCGGCGGGCGTGCGGTGTAGTGGACGACCCCTTCTTCGTCCACCCACTTGTAGATGGTCTGCTCCTGGGCGACGGCTCCCGGCAGGGCCATGAACCCGGCCAGCAGGGCCGCGAGCAGGGTGCTGACGATGGTCTTGTTCATGCGTGCTTTCCTCGAGAAGGGGCTCACGGCCCGACTTTGCCGCAGTCTCGGCGCAGACGCAAGTACGGAGTGGAATGCTATTCTTGTGCCCCCGTAAACCAGATCGAGCCGAGGCATGGCAGCCGACGATCAATCCGAACAGACACCCGCCCGCGGCGCCTTCCTGCTGCCCAATGCGTTGACCACCGGCGCGTTGATGGCCGGTTTCTTCGCGATCGTCTCGGCGATCGGCGGCGAGCCCGTTTCGGCCTGCATCGCGATCATGATCGCCGGGCTGCTCGACGGACTCGACGGTCGCGTGGCGCGCCTGACCGGCACGCAGTCGGAGTTCGGCGTCCAGTACGACTCGCTTTCGGACATGGTGTCGTTCGGCATCGCGCCGGCCGTGCTGGTGTTCACCTGGACGCTCGATGCGCTCGGCGACCCGGGCACCGTGGCCGCCAAGGCCGGTTGGCTCGGCGCCTTCTTCTTCGCCGCCTGCGCCGCGCTTCGCCTGGCCCGCTTCAACACCCAGGCAGGGGTCGCCGACAAGCGCTACTTCCAGGGTCTGGCCAGTCCGGCGGCCGCCGGCATGCTGGTCGCCATCGTCTGGTTTTCCGACGACCGACAGATCAATCCCGAGCTCATGTCCTGGCCGTTGCTGGTGGTTACCATCCTGCTGGGTACGCTGATGGTCTCGCGGGTGCGCTACTACAGTTTCAAGGCCGGGCCGCGCGGGGACCGCGTGCCGTTTGCCTGGATCTTCCTGCTCCTCGTGCTCCTCGTGCTTCTGGCCATCGATCTTCCGGCCGTGTTGCTGACCGTGGGCATTCTCTATGTCTTGTCGGGTCCGGTGGTGACAGTTCGCGGTCGCAATCGCCAGCGTATCCGCAGGCGACGCGAAGGAGATCGTTCGTGATGCGTTCGGCCGCCTCGCACGAACGCCTCGCGGCGCTGGGCATCGACGTGTGGGTTCGACGCGAGCGCGGCGGGGCGTCGTTGGACGCAACGCCTCCCGCGGCCGAAACGGCTGCCGGTCCGCAAACGGACAGGGGCGGCGGAGCCGACGTCGCGCGCGTGCGCATGGCTTCCGGCGCCGGCGATTGGCTGCTGGTCCAGGATGCGCCCTGGGACGGTCGCCACGACGTCTTGCTGGGCGACATCCAGGCCACCATCGGCTCGGCGCGCTGTCGTTTCGGTCAGTGGGCGCATTCCGATTCGGCGGGTGTGCCGGTCGACGAACTGGATTCCCGCGGCGTCGTCCATGTGCTCGCTTTCGGAGATCCGCCGCCCGGATCGGCTGAGCAGGGCGTGCTGATCGCGCCGGAGCTTTCCGCATTGGCCACCAGCGCCGAGGCGCGTCGTCGCCTGTGGCGGATGCTGGCCGGGGAGCTGGCGGACTGATGGCCGCGGTTCTGTCGCCGCGCGTGGGGGTTCGTGCCATGGCGCGCGGCGATCTGGACGCCGTCACGCGTATCGAGACGGCGTCGTACCCGTTTCCATGGACGCGCGGCATCTTCCAGGATTGCCTGCGCGTGGGTTATCGCTGCCACGTGCTCGAGGCCGACGGCGTGATTGCCGGCTACGGCATCGTCTCCCATGCCCTCGACGAAGCGCATCTGCTCAATCTATGCATCCATCCCGAACAGCGTCGGGGCGGCTTGGCGCGACTGCTGCTGGAGCACGTCGTCGGCGAGGCCCGCGTCGGCGCCGCCAACCGGCTGTTCCTGGAGGTGCGCCCCAGCAACGAGGCCGCGGTGGCGCTCTACCGCAGCAGCGGTTTTCGCGCCATCGGCCGGCGCCCCGGCTACTACCCAGCCGACGAGGGCCGCGAGGACGCGATGGTGATGGTGTTGCATTTGGACGGCCGGCGGGGACAATGATGGTTACAGGCCATGCGGCGCGGCCGGGGGGCGCGCCACGAGGGATGCATGAACCACGACAGCCGTTGGCAGCAGGTCAAGTCGTTCTATTCGGCGGCGCAGGATCTGCCGCCCGACAAACGCGAAGCCTGGCTGGCGGATAACTGCACGGACGCCGGTATCCGGCGCGAAGTCCGGGAGTTGCTGGCGGCCGACCGGGAGGCGACCGGCTGGTTGCCAGACACCAGTGAACTCGGGGCATCGGCTCCCGAGCTGCCGCCGGACCTAGAGGGACAGCGCTTCGGGCGTTTCGAGATCGTCCATCGCATCGACAGCGGCGGCATGGGCGCCGTATGGCTGGCGCGAATCCGCGACGACGGTCGCGAAGTCGCGCTCAAGGTCATCCAGCGGGGGCTCGTCACCGACCAGGCCATGGCGCGTTTTCTCCGCGAACGCGAGATTCTCGCCCGGCTCGACCATCCCGGCATCTGCCCGATGCTCGACAGCGGCACGACGCCCGACGGCCGGCCCTTTCTGGTGATGCCCTTTCTCGAGGGCGCCGTGCCGATCACTGACTACTGCGATGCGCACGTCCTCGACCTGAAAGGCCGGGTGAGCCTGTTCCGGCAGGTCTGCGAAGCGGTCCAGCACGCCCACCAGAACCTGGTGGTTCACAGCGATCTCAAGCCGGGAAACGTCCTGGTCAGCCGGGACGGTCGGGTGCAACTGGTCGATTTCGGGATCTCCCGGCTGCTTTCACCGGGCCACGAGGAGCTGACGCGGCGCTTCGGCGAGCAGCGGCCGGCCACGCTGGACTACGCCTCACCCGAGCAATTGCGCGGCGACTCGCCCAGCACCCTGTCCGACGTCTACTCGCTGGGGGCCTTGCTCTACCGCTTGTTGGCAGGAGAAAAGGCCTATCACATCGAAACGGGCCGGGATGCGGCAAGCGGCGTCGTGCCGCCGGAACCCGCGCGTCCGGCGTCGGTTCCCGGCGACCTGTTCAATGTCTGCTGCAAGGCCATGAGCATCGAGCCGCAGCGGCGCTACGGCTCGGCAGCCGCCCTGTCCGACGACCTGGGCTGCTGGCTCGGCAACCGTCCGGTGGCCGCTCGCGCCCCCAGTCTGGCCTACCAGGCGGGCAAGTTCATCCGTCGAAACTTCTGGCCCGTGGTCACCGCAGCGACCGCGCTGGCCGGAATCGTGGCGCTGACGGTCGTGCTGGCCGTCAACAATGCCCGAATCAATGCCCAGGCGGAGCGAATCGCCTTGGAGCGCGACCGTGCCGAGGCCACGGCCGAATTCTGGGCGCATTTGTTCGAGCAGACGGACCCCGTGGCCAGCGAAGCGGCCGCGCCCAGCGTCGAGCAGCTTCTCGATCGCGCCAAGGCCGAGCTGACGCAGAGCGATGCGCGGCTGCCGGCCGTTACGCGGGCCCGTCTTCTCGGCGTGCTGTCTACCAGTTACTGGAACCTGGCCCACCAGCAGCGGGCCCGCGAGGCCGCTCAAGCCGCCGTCAGTGCCGTCGACGAGGCGCCCGGAGAGCCAGCCGCTGCGGCCGCCGCCTGGAAACAGCTGGCCAATATCGCCATGGCCCTGGGGGACGCCGAGACCGCAAGGAAGGCCGCGGACGCCGCGATTTCAGCCATGGAAGCGGCGCCGGAGGTTCCGGCAGAGCAACGGGCGTCGATCCTCGACGCCCATGCCCTCGTCCTGGAAATGGAAGGTCGGC
>JAASTB010000244.1 GCA_021767625.1 Wenzhouxiangella sp. | reverse complement strand
CTGGCCAGGTGTTCGTGCAGCACGCCTTCGAAGCGCCAGGGGTGGTCGGCCTTGAGAAGGCGCGGCAGGAAGAACTCGTTGCCGCCGCCGGGGCTCTGGCGGATCTGCCAGGCCTGGATGCGCGGGTCGTCGGGAATAGCGAAGCCGGGCTCGACGTGCAGTTCCTCGTCGGCGTCGATCAGCAGCAGCCAGTCGCCCTGGTCTCTGGCCAGCGCCAGGGCTTCGCTGCGGTTGTGGCCGAAGTTGACCCACTGGCGATGATGCAGCTCGCCGGGCAGGTCGGCGAGCGCCTGCTCGATGATCTGCGGGGTGTCGTCGCTCGAGCCGGTGTCGACGATGCACCAGCGCGTGATCAGCGCTCGCACCGATCGCAGGCAGCGTTCGATGACGTGGGCCTCGTCGCGCACGATCATTACCAGGCAGATATCGGGTTGTCGGGTGGCCGACATGCTGTTTGTGTCTTGTCTCGTCGAGTCTGGTCAGATAGTCTTGACGCAGAGGGCTCTCTACGCAAGGGGATCAACTTGAACAAAGCACTCCTGAATTCGGCAGCCGCGATTCTTCTCATGGTTGCCGCGCCGTGCTGGGCGGGCATTTCGGTCGGCAGCGGCGGTTCCATCTCCCTGGGCCAGGGGTCGATCGATCTGGGCGGCGGCGACCTGGCCGTGAGCGGGCAGTTCGACGTGGCCGGCGGATCGGTTTTCGGCATCGGCAATGTGCTGATCAACGGCACGCTCGACGGCGGCAGCGGCCCGCTCGAGGTGCTGGGCGACTGGATCAACAACGGAACCTTCAACGCCAGCACCGGTTCGGTGCAGATGCTTGACGACACCGGTTCGATCGCGCAGTTGGGCGGTGCCTCGACTTTCAATGTCTTGTCGATGACCAGCTCGGCCGGCGGTGCCTTCGTGCTCGAAAGCGGGCAGGTGCAGCGCGTGCTCTCTTCGCTGACCATCCAGGGGAGCGGCTCGCCGGTGCAGATCCGCAGCAGCAATCCGCCGCAGGTCGCCGAGCTGGTGCTCGAGCGCGGCGGCAGCCAGAACATCTCCAACGTCGGGGTTTCCGACGTTCACGCCACGGGTGAGCACCTGGCGCCCCAGCAGACCAACCAGGGCGGCACCGGCAATGCCTTCGGCTGGTTCGGCATCGGCATCCTGGCCGTGCCCACGTTATCCATGGGCGGCCTGGTGCTCCTGATCCTGGCGTTCTTCGGCGTGGCGTTTCTGCGCCGCGGCGGCGCCTGAATTGATTCGATTCGTAAAGGGACTGATTTCATGAAACGAGCCTTGCGTTATACCCCGCTGGCGGCGGCGATGACCGCTGCCCTGTTCGCCCACAACGCCAGCGCGCAGAACGACGTGGTCGTTCAGGCGCCGCCGGGCGGCACGGTGCAGATCCAGGATTCGGCGGGCAATAGCATTTACCTGCAGGTCAACGACGACGGCACGCTGATCCTGCCGGGCATCGACGGCGACACCGAGCAGACCTCGGTGCTGTGTTTCGAGGCCGGCACCGGTGTGCTCGGGCCGTGTACGGCAACCGCGGCGATTGGTCCGACCGGCCCCACGGGCCCGACCGGGCCGATGGGCCCCACGGGGCCGACCGGTGCGCAAGGTCCTACGGGGCCGACCGGTGCCCAGGGCCCGACCGGTCCGACGGGACCGACAGGTGCCATGGGCGCGACGGGGCCGCAAGGCATTCAGGGTCCGACCGGACCGACTGGTCCTGCCGGTCCGACCGGCGCCACGGGCCCGACCGGGCCGCAGGGTAGTCAGGGCGATACCGGTCCTACGGGCCCCCAAGGGGCGACCGGCCCGCAGGGTCCGACCGGCGCGACCGGTGCTACCGGCCCGCAGGGTGTGATGGGCCCGCCGGGTCCGATGGGTCCGCCCGGTCCGCAGGGTCCGACCGGCCCTCAAGGCGCACAGGGCGATACCGGTCCTGCCGGCGCCCAGGGTCCGACCGGTCCGGCCGGCCCGACGGGGGCAACCGGTCCGACCGGTCCTACAGGGCCGTCCGGACGCAATTTCGATGTGCTGATCAATGGCACCTCGATTGATGATGCCTCGCAGGACCTGGCCTACATCGGCTACACCGGCGACGGTCTGGCTTTCCTGACGAACACCAACTATCAGTTCGAGATCGTCGACGACGAACTGCAGAATGCCTACATCCTGTATGCCAATACCGGTTGCTCTGGCACGGCGCGAGTTTGGGCTGAAGAGGGTCAGTTCGGTACGGCCCAGCCCGGCGATATCTTCCAGACCAACGGCACCGTGTACTACGTGGACGAAGCAGCCACTGTCGCCTCGTTTACGTATCTGTCGTTCTTCGACATCGGTACGGGCGCTTGTGACAACAGCGGCAGCACCGACCTGGCCGCAGCGTACTCGGCCAACAACGCCGGAGTGACCGGGTATTCGATCGCGGACCCGACGAATATGGTGACGACTTTCCAGAGGAACTGATCTGGGGCCGCTGGGGCGGCGTTTTCCGACTTGGCAGCCGTCCGCGATTGTGGGCGGCTGTTTTTTTATGAAGGGGTTCGGGGTTCCGGAGGTTAGGTGGGGCGTTGGGGGTTCGCGGGGCGGCTGCGCCCCCAGCGGTTGGGCGTCAGCCCGTAGGATGCGTGGAGGCCGGAGGCCGTAACGCATCGGCTGCGGTTGGGTTTGGCTGATGCGTTGCGCTGCGCTCCACGCATCCTTGTATGTTGATCCTGCACTCGGACAATGAGCGAGTGTTCACCGGGGAAACCGTCGCATCCTGGAGGCAGGCGAGCGCCTGACCTCGCACGTAGAGCGGTTCCCCGCCTCATTGCTCAGTCCGAGGAGTATCGAGAAGCCACGGTTGTGGACTTCGCATCACAAGGTCGGACGGCATGAAATGCGAGGTCGGGGAACCTGGTGACATTGTGCCACTGCCGATCGGAGGTTCAAGCCATGACCAGCGTTGCCGGAATTGATGTCAGTGCCAAAAAGCTCGATGTGGCCTGCCTGAAAGGCAAGGAACGACCGGTGTTTGCACGGTTCGAGCAAAGTCCGGACGGCCACCGCAAGCTCGTTGCCTACCTGAAGAAGCGCGGCATCGAAGCCGTGGCGATGGAAGCGACCGGGATCTACTATCTCGATGCCGCCATGGCGCTGAGTCGGGCTGATGTGCCGGTGTCGGTGATCAACCCTCGCTCGGCGCACCACTTCGCCGAGGCGATGCTGCAGCGCTCCAAAACCGACCGCATCGACGCGGGTCTGCTGGCCGAGTATGCCCAGCGCATGGATCTCACGCCCTGGCAACCGCCTCGAGAGGACTGGCTGGAACTGCGCGATATCGCACGCCGAATCAATCAGTTAACCGGCATGCGCACGGCCGAGAAGAACCGCCTGCACGCGCTCAAGGCCCAGCGCCACACCAGCCGGACGCTGATTGCGGAGGTCGAGGCCCACATCGAAATGCTGGAAGCCAGCATTCAGCGCCTGACCGACTCGGCGCTGGCGCTGATCGAGGACGATACTGATCTGGTGCGCTATCGAAGCTGCCTGATCGCAGCCAAGGGCATCGCCGATGCCAGTGCCGTGACGCTCATCGGCGAGCTGTGCCTGCTGCCTGGCGATCTGCGCTCGGCCCAGGTCAGCCGTTACGCCGGCATGGATGTCCGACTGACCGAGTCCGGCAGCAGCGTGGACAAACCCGGTCGGCTCAGCAAGGTCGGCAACACCTACCTGCGGGCCGCCCTGCACATGCCTGCGCTGAACCTGGTCCGCTACGATGAACGCGCCAAGGCGCACTACGAAGCGCTGATCGGCCGGGGCAAGGAAAAGATGCAGGCGTTGTGCGCCGTCCAGCGGAAGATGCTCACCGGACTGTGGGCCTGCATGAAGACCGGCCAGCCCTTCGATAGCTCGAAACTCTTTGCAATCGAACCCAAAGGTGCTTGATCCCAGCCAGAGTATCTACGCCTCCGAATCCCCGCAGCTGGCGCGCGCGAAACGCCCGGTGGCACCACACCGACTAACGCCCGCGAAGTGTCGAGACCCCAATTCGACCGGTATCGCCAACCT
>JAASTB010000243.1 GCA_021767625.1 Wenzhouxiangella sp. | reverse complement strand
CTGGTCGGCGAACGCGTCGCCATCGTCACGCACAAGCCGCAGACCACCCGCCATCGCATCACAGGCATCGTCACCCGCGAGGCCGGACAGGCGGTCTTCGTGGATACGCCGGGTCTGCATCGCCGGCGTGATCACGCGCTCAATCGCCGGCTGAACCGGATTGCCGCCGACACGCGGCAGGGTGTGGACCTGGTCGTCATGCTCGTCGATGCCAAGCGCTGGACGGACGAGGACCAGATGGTGCTCGACATGGTCGGCCAGCTAGAGGTTCCGAAGATCCTCGCTTTCAACAAGATCGACCTGCTCGAGGATCGCGCCAGTCTCCTGGAGAAAACCGCTCAGCTGAGCGAGGAAGTCGAGTTCGATGCCGTCGTCTACGTGTCGGCAGAGAAGAAGAAGGGACTCGACGACCTGCTCGAAGAGGTCTTCCGTCACTTGCCGGAAGCCGAGCCGATTTTCGATCCCGACCTGTTCACCGACAAGTCGGAGCGATTCCTTGCCGCAGAGCTGATCCGGGAACAGCTCATGCTCCAGCTGCACCAGGAGATCCCCTACGGCGTGACGGTGGTAATCGAGCGTTTCGAGCGCACGCCGCGACGCGTCGAGATCGACGGGCTGATCCTGGTGGCCAGCGATCGCCACAAGGGCATGGTCATCGGCAAGTCGGGCCAGGTGCTCAAGCGGGTGGGTACACGGGCCCGGCACCAGATTGCCGAGCTGCTCGGCGAGCGCGTTCATCTCGAACTGCACGTCAAGACCCGCGCGGACTGGATGGACGACGAAGGCGCCCTCGACGAGCTCGGCTACAGTCGATAGGCGCCGTGTCCCGCGTCGAGCACCAGCCTGGCTGGGTCGTTCATCGTCGCCCCTGGCGGGAATCCAGCCTGCTCATCGAGTTTTTCTCGCGCGAACACGGCCGCATCGGTCTCGTGGCCAAGGGCGCGCGCTCGGCGCGCTCGCCCTGGCGCGGACTGGCCGAGCCTTTCGTGCCCCTCAGTGCTTCGTGGTCGCGGCGCGGCGACATGGGGACGCTCACCGGGCTGGAGCCCGCCGGCGACCGCCATGTGCTCACCGGCCGGGCGCTGTGGTGCGGCCTGTACGTCAACGAGTTGCTGCTGCGGCTGCTCGAGCGCGACGACCCGCACCCGGGCGTCTTCGACGCATGTGGGGTCGTTTTCCGGGGGCTGGCGGGCGAACACGAGCCGCAATCGCTGCTGCTGCGCCGTTTCGAGTTGGCCCTGCTCGGCGGCATGGGCGTGGCCCCGGACTTCGAATTCGATGCCGCCGGCGGCGACGCGATTCGTCCCGCCGGGCTGTATCATCTGCAGCCGGAGGTCGGGTTCGTTCCCGTCGAGCGCAGCGGCGCGGGCGTGTTTCACGGCAGCGCCATTCGCGCGCTTGCCGCCGGAGGCACCGACCAGCGCGAGACGGCGCGCGAAATGCGCGAGTTGATGCGCACGCTGATCGACCATCACCTGGCCGGTCGGGAGTTGGCTTCGCGCCGGCTCCTGGCCGGCGCAAAACGCACCACGACAGGAGGAAGCGAGTCATGAGCCAAGCGCTGCTCGGCGTCAATATCGATCATGTCGCCACGCTGCGGCAGGCCAGGCTGGGGCACCATCCCTCGGTCATCCAGGCCGCGCTCGTGGCCGAACAGGCCGGTGCGGATGCCATCACCATCCACCTTCGGGAGGATCGTCGCCACATCCAGGACGAGGATGTAAGGCTGCTTTCGGCCACGATCGGCACGCGCATGAACCTCGAGCTGGCGGTCACCGAGGAAATGATCGCCTTCGCCGAAGGGCTGCGGCCGAGCGACGTCTGCCTCGTTCCCGAGCGTCGCGAGGAACTGACCACCGAAGGCGGGCTCGACGTCGGTGCCGGGCGCGAGCGGATTGCGTCCGCCTGCGAGCGACTGGGCGCAGCGGGTATTCGCGTCAGCCTGTTCATCGATCCCGATCCCGAACAGCTGGAGCTGGCCGTCGCCGTCGGGGCGCCGGTGGTCGAACTGCACACGGGAGCCTACGCCGAAGCGCGCGGCCGTGCCGCAGCCGACGAACTCGCGCGCCTGCGCCAGGCCGTCGAAACCGGTCATCGGCTCGGGCTGGTGGTCAACGCCGGTCACGGGCTCGATTACCACAACATCCGGCCGGTTGCCGCCATCGAAGGCATTGCCGAGTTCAATATCGGGCACGCCATCGTCTCGCGGGCGGTTTTCACCGGCCTGGACTCGGCGGTGCGCGAAATGCGCGGTTTGATCGCCGGCGCCTAGGAAGCCGCCGCTTCAGATGTGCCGCAAGGTCTGCCGCGTCGCGTGGGCGATCCGGAGAAAATTGAGATAGGAAGTCCCGGGCGAGCTGTCCAGCCCGGAGAGAAGGCGCTGGCGCAGCATCCGGCAGGCCTGCGTCATGCGCGTGGCACCGGCGTAGCCCCCGGCACCGGCCCATTGGTGCAGCAGTTCCGCGGCTTCCCGGTACTCCCGCGCGGCGATCATGCGGTCGAGCTCGGGCAGTTTCTCGTCGAGCTCTCGCGAGAGCATGTCCTGGAGTCTTGCCGCCAGCTCGGTGTCGCCGTTGGCGGCGGCCAGGGCGCGGCTTCGATCGATGAGCTGGGTCGGAGCGGCGGGCTGCTCGCGCGGCGATCGCGACGCGCCGGGGTTGAACAGGGCTTCGATGGCCTCGACCAGGTCGGGAATGTTGATCGGCTTGTTGAGATAGTCGTCGAAGCCGGCCTCCAGCAGCCTGAGCCTTTCCTCGGGCCGGGCGTCGGCGGTCAGCGCGACGATCTGGGCGTGGGCCGAGCGGCGATCGAGATCGCGTATCCTGTTGGCCGTGGCCAGACCGTCCATGCCCGGCATGTGCAGATCCATCAGAATGACGTCGAAATCTTCCCGTTCGCAAAGGCCGATGGCCCCCGGGCCGTCTTCGGCCAGTGCGACGCGCCCGACCACCCGTCCCAGACCCGTTCCGAGAAACTCGCGGTTGATGCGGTGGTCGTCGACGACGAGTACGCTGAGCGACTCGATCGAGTAGCGTGATGTCCCTTTGCCCATGGCGGTCATCTTACCCGAGCGCCGTCGCCCGACAAACCGCACTCGTCCCGGCCCTGGTGTTTCTGATCATGCTGCTGCCGCTCACCGCGCGAGCGGATGGGGAAACCCGGCTCGAGCTCGAATCCCGCGACGGGCGCGCCGGCCCGGTCAGCTGGCAATCGGCGTCGCTCGTCTATCTTCCCGGCGGCGCTCCGGAATCGGGTGGGGACTCCCAATGGCGGCTGAGCGCCGAGGGGCTGGCGTGGCGCGACTGGCGCGGTTCGGTCGCCATCGACTGCGCCGTAGGCGGATTGCGAGCCGGCCAGCCCTGGTGTCACCAGGGTGAATTCGAATGGCTCGGCGCCGACGGCAGCGGCCGGCTCGCCGGGCGGCTGCTGCAGCCTAAGGGGGCGTCCGATCTCGCTTTCGTCCTTGAGGGCGGCTCCCTGACCGGATCGCTCAGCTGGCCCGATCCGTCCGGTTCGCCCTTGCCCGGCGCCCGCGTCTCGCTGGAGGGCTTAGACCTGACCTCGCTGCCCGGTTCCCTCGTGGAGGCGATGGGCCTGAGCGTGCTGGAAGGAAGGCTCGACGGACAGATCGAAGTCCAATCGGGCCGCTTGTCCTTCGATCTCGCCCTGGCCGACGGCGCTTTCGATCGCCCCGACGGGCTGGTCGCCGGCGCCGGGCTGGCGGTGTCGCTCCGCGGGGAGCTCGAGAACCTCGGCGACATCGGGGCGCTCGACTTTTCTGCGGCCTTGTCGCAGCGTGCCGGTGAACTGCTGGCGGGCCCGGTTTACTTGCCGTCTCCCGAACGCCCACTCGAACTCGAGCTGTCCGGCAGCGTGGCTGACGGCAGGCGGATCCAGGTCGATTCGCTGGCTCTCGACGACGGCGGGCTGGTCGAGGCCGACGGTGGCTTCACGCTGGCAATGGGGGAGGGCGGCTGGCGCCTGGCCGAGCTGATCGTCGAGCGTGCCCGGCTCGAGTTCCCGGGGGCGTGGCGGCGCTGGGGCGACGGGCTGGCTTCGTCGCGCGGTTTCGGCGATCT
>JAASTB010000242.1 GCA_021767625.1 Wenzhouxiangella sp. | reverse complement strand
GCCGCGGTGCCGGTGGCGATCGGCAGGACGCGGCATTCGGTATCGAACAGTTCGCTGAAGCGTTGATCGAGCTGCCTGCTGTACTCGTCATTGGCGTAGGCCGTCGCAAAGCCTTCATTGGCACGCGTGATCGCCTCGATCATCGCCGGATGCGCCGGCGCCTCGTTGTCGCTCGTAAAATTCATTCTTTCTCGCAGGACGTCTTTTGGGGCGTTGTGCTCAAGCGTAGCACTCAGGCTTTGGTTGAAGGTCTTGGGTTAGGGGTTAGGGGTTCGGGGTTCGGAGAGGAGAGGTTTCAGGTTTCAGGGTTCAGGTTTCAGGAAAGCCAACCCGGCGTAGCCGGCCCCGATGCTCGATGAAGCACTCACGCGCTCTTCCGGAACCCCGAACCCTGAACCCCAGGTTTCCCCTGAAACCTGAAACCTGAAACCTGAACCCTGAAACCTGCATTCTGAAACCTACATTCTGAAACCTACATTCCGAACCCTCCCAATCTGAAACAATAACGCCGATGTCAGAGATTCCCACATTCGAGCCGGACACGGTCATGCAGCGTGATGTCGGCTGGCTCAAGCGTCGGCACAGCCAGATCGTGCGCTTTCGCGGTCCGGCCGAAAAGCGCGCGCGCCTTTTCGAGGAGTACGAGCAACGCCTGAACGACTCCATGGCCCTGCGTGAAATGCGGGCCGAGGCACGGCCGGATACCGGTGACGCGCCCGACTTACCCATCTCGGCGCACGCCGGGCGCATCGTCGAGGCGATCCGCGACCACCAGGTGGTGATCGTCGCGGGTGAGACCGGCTCGGGCAAGTCGACCCAGTTGCCCAAGCTCTGCCTCGACGCCGGACGCGGCGTTCGCGGCCTGGTCGGCTGCACCCAGCCGCGGCGCATCGCGGCACGATCGGTGGCGCGGCGCGTGGCCGAGGAGCTCGGCACGGATCTCGGCGGCGCCGTCGGCTTCCAGGTGCGCTTCACCGACCGGGTGTCGCCGGAGAGCTATGTGAAGTTCATGACCGACGGCATCCTGCTGGCCGAGATCCACCGTGACCGCTTGCTCGACGCCTACGACACCCTGATCATCGACGAGGCTCACGAGCGGAGCCTGAACATCGACTTCCTGCTCGGCTACCTCAAGCGCCTGACGGCCCGGCGGCCCGATCTCAAGATCGTCATCACCTCGGCGACCATCGACACCGAACGATTCGCCGAGCACTTCGATGATGCGCCGGTGATCACGGTCGAGGGTCGGGGTTATCCGGTCGACATCCAGTACCAGTCGCCGAAGGAAGGCGAAGACTTGCCGCAGCAGGTGCGCCGGGCGGTCGAGGCGGTCAGCCGGATCGACTCGCGCGGCGATGTGCTCATCTTCCTCCCCGGCGAGCGCGAAATCTTCCAGGTCTCGCGCATTCTCAAGCGGGCGAGCCTGACCCATACCGAAGTGCTGCC
The DNA here is from genome assembly GCA_021767625.1 of Wenzhouxiangella sp. Classification (GTDB taxonomy): domain Bacteria; phylum Pseudomonadota; class Gammaproteobacteria; order Xanthomonadales; family Wenzhouxiangellaceae; genus Wenzhouxiangella. The sequence continues at coordinate 2,639 of JAASTB010000242.1, read as the reverse complement.
GCTGTATGCGAGATTGCCGGCGGGGCAGCAGGACCGAATCTTCAAGCCGGGCACCGGGCGGCGCATCGTGCTGGCCACAAACGTGGCCGAAACGTCGCTGACCGTGCCCGGCATCCGCTTCGTGATCGACTCGGGCCTGGCGCGCATTTCCCGCTATGCGGCCCACTCCAAGGTCCTGCGCCTGCCGGTGGAGCCCGTGTCGCAGGCTTCCTGCAACCAGCGCGCGGGTCGCTGCGGACGCGTCGGGCCGGGCACTTGTATCCGGCTGTTCGAAGAGGCCGATTTCCTGGCGCGCCCGGAATTCACCGAACCCGAGATCCAGCGCGCCGGGCTGGTCGGCGTGGTGCTGGAAATGCTCTCACTCGGCTTGGGCGACCCGGAGGACTTTCCTTTCGTTGACGCTCCGCCCAAGCGCCTCATCGGCGAGGCCCGGCAGAGCCTGTTCGAACTCGGCGCGGTAGACGGAGAGCGCCGATTGACCAAGCGAGGCCGGACGCTTGCGAGGCTGCCGGTCGACGTTCGCCACGGTCGCATGCTCATGGAGGCCGCAGAGCGCGGCGCGCTTGCAGAGCTGCTGGTGCTCGTCGCCGGTCTGTCGGTGGCCGACGTGCGCGATCGCCCGCTGGACCAGCAGCAGGCCGCCGACCAGGCCCATGCCCAATTCGTGGTGCCCGACTCCGATTTCCTGACCCTGATGAAGCTGTGGCAGTGGTGGCAGGCGGTGCGCTCGGAGCATTCCCGCAACCAGGCCGACAAGCTGGCGCGCAAACATTTCCTGGCGCCGCAGCGCCTCCACGAATGGGGGCAGCTGCACGGGCAGCTCCGCCAGATCGCCCGGGACGAGCGCTGGCGATCGGGCAGGTTCGGCGCGGCAGCGCCCGAAGAGGTGCACCGCAGCCTGCTCGCCGGCCTGCTTGGAATGATCGGCCAGCACCAGGAAGGCGGGGAATACCAGGGGGCGCGCGGCCACAAGTTCCGCATCTTTCCGGGCTCGGTCCTGGCGCGCCGCAATCCCGGTTGGATCATGGCGGCCGAGCTGGTCGAAACGGCCCGGCCCTACGCGCGCATGGTCGCGCCGGTCAAGCCGGAGTGGCTGGAGCAGCAGGGCGCGCACCTGCTCAAGCGCAGTTTCTTCGATCCGCACTGGGACACGCGTTCCGGGCGCGTAATGGGCTACGAGCAGGTGAGCCTGCACGGCCTGGTGCTGGTGGAAAAACGCAGAACCCACTATGGGCCCCACGATCCGGCGATCGCACGCTCGATCTTCATCCGCCACGCCCTGGTACGCGGCGAGATTCACTCCAGGGCCGAGTTCCTCAAGCGCAACGCCGCGCTCCGGCGCGAACTGGCCGAACACGAGCACAAGCGGCGCCGGAGAGACGTGCTGGCGGCCGAGGCCGAACTGGAAGCCTTCTTCGACGAGCGGCTGCCGAAGGATGTCTACACGACCCGGGCTTTTGCCCGCTGGTACGAAAAGCTCGACGAAGACGAACGCTCGAGGCTGCTCTACGACCGGGCCACGCTGCTTCGCGACGAGGCGGCCCTGGCCGGGCGGGAGGCCTTCCCGGAGGCCCTGGCGATCGGGCCCGAGCGTTTTCGCCTGCACTACCATTTCGACCCGGCCAGCGAGCGCGACGGGGTCACCCTCGACTGCCCGCTGCACCTTCTCAACCGCCTCGATGCCGGGCGGCTCCAGTGGCTCGTGCCGGGGCTGCTGGAAGAAAAAGTCACCGCCCTGATCGCCAGCCTGCCCAAGTCAAAGCGTCGTTCCCTGGTTCCGGCCGCCGATTACGCGCGCGCGGCCATCGAGTCGCTGGGTGCGCCCGAGGGCGCGCTCCACGACCGCCTGGCCGGCGAGCTTTCGAGGATGTCGGGGATGGACGTGCAGCCCGGAGACTTCAAGCCCGGCAAGCTGCCCCGGCACCTGCACATCCTGGTGCGGCTGCGCGACGAGGACGGCAGCATCCTGGGCGAAAGCCGGAATGTCGAGGAACTCGTCGAACGCTTCAGCGAGCGGGCGCGGCGGGAATTCATGGACCGCCAGGCCGGTCAGTGGCAGCGCGACGGACTCGGGCCGGAGGAATTTCCCGAGCTGCCCGAGGAGATCACCACTCGCGGCGGGCACCGGGCCTGGCCCGCCCTGACGGACCAGGGCGATCGTGCCGGCATTCGCCTGTTCGACAGCGAGGATGATGCGCGTGAAGCCCACCGCGGGGGATTGCTGGCCCTGCTGCGCGCCGCTCTGCGCGACAAGTGCAAGTACCTGAAGAAGAATCACGGTCTCTCCCGCGAGGCCCAGCTGGCCTGGACGCGAATCGAAGACATTGCCGCGTTTGCCGCAGGTTTGCGCGACCTGGCCTTGAGGAGCTTCCTGGACACGGCCTGGTCGGTTCGCGACCGCGCTGCCTTCGATCGGCTGGTCTCCGCCGCTCGTCAGGAATTGCTGGCAAAATACGGCGATCTGTCGAAAACTGCAGATAATTGCCTTAGGGCCTGGCATCAGCTCTCCATGTGGCTCGACAGCCTCGAGGAGGCCGTGCCGAAAGCCGTCGAAGACATGCGCAGCCAGCTCGACGACCTGATGTACGCCGGGTTTCTCGCCGACATCGACGTCGAACGCTTCCGGCATTACCCGCGCT
>JAASTB010000241.1 GCA_021767625.1 Wenzhouxiangella sp. | reverse complement strand
CGAAGCCGCCCTGCTCGCGCAGCAGGTCGCGGGCCCGGCGGATATCTGTCACGGCGGCGTCCAGTTCGCCCAGGCGCATGCGGAAATAGCCGCGCAGGCTGTAGTAGAGCGGCCACTGGCCCGGTTCGCGTCCGGTCAGCCGGGCATATTCATCGCCGTAGCTCGCCAGCGCCTCGAATGCGGAATCGACTTTTCCGGTGGTCAGCAACACCCGGGCCAACGACCGGTTGAGCGCGGCCCGGTAGTCGACCGGCTCGGGGTAGATGCGGTCGTAGAGTTCGAGCGCGCGCCGGGCACGGCGTTCGGCCTTTTTGAAGTGCCCGCGGGTGTGCTCCAGGCCGACGCTGTTGGCCAGGCTGACGACATAGCCCTGGCCTTCCTCGCCGGCCGGGAGCTGCCGGAATGCCTCCAGCGACCAGTCGCGAAAGCGGGCGGCCTGGTCGAGGTTGCCGTTGGCCAGGTGCAGGCCGGCAAGCGCGTCGAAAAGGCCGGCTCGAGCAGACGCACCGATTTCGGCATTCGGCGGCATGCTTCGCCACAGCGACTGCACCAGCTCGAGCGCGCGGTCGTGCCGGCCGCGGTGGCGCTCGACCCAGGTGCGCGTGACGCGAATGCCGATGAGTGCCTCCCAGTGCTCGCCGGATTCATCCAACGCGGATTCGGCATCGATCAGCACGCGCTCGGCATCGTCGAGGGGGTCGCCGGCGGCGATCATCAGCCGGGCGCGTTGCTCGAGCGCGCGGGCGCGATCCCCCGGGGGGAGCCCGTCGTGCTCGCGCGCCAGTTCGGCGCCGGCGGCCAGCAGCGGTTCGGCGTCGTCGTAGCGGCCGAGCGAGCGGTAAACGCCACCGATGGTGCGCAGCATGTCGAGGCGTTCAGCGGGAGGTGCGGAGTCGGGATCGAGCGCGCGCTCGGCCCCGCGGTCGAGGATCTCGGCGGTGGTCGGCAGCTCGTCACGCGGGCGATCGGGCCGGGTCGCACTCAGCAGGTCGACCAGGAACTCGCCCAGCGCCTCGGCGCGTGCCAGCGCCGTTTCGGTCTCGGCCAGGGCCGCTTCGGCGCGCTCGGCCTGCATCCGCGCGTGGTCGCGCTCGAGCGCGAGCTGCCAGGTCAGCCAGGCGCCGCCGACGACGATGACCAGCAAAGCCAGGACCGTGACCGCCGACAGCGCCCGGTTGCGTTGCGCCAGCCGCGAGAGCCGGTAGAAGACCCCGCCGTTGCGCGCCGCGACGGGACGGGCGGCCAGCCAGGCCTCGATATCGGCGGCCATGGCCGAGGCCGAGGCGTAGCGATCCTCCGGCGCCCCCTGCGTGGCCCGCTGCACGATCGCCGCCAGGTCTGCCGGAAGGGCGTCGGTCCCGAGCAGGTCCTCGAGCAGGTGCCCGAGCTGCCAGATATCCGATGCGGTGGTGAGATCGGCGCCCTCGCGCTGCTCGGGGCTGGCGTAGTCGGGCGTCATGCCGTAGCTGCTGCCGGGGCCGGCCCGGCGCAGGCGCGAGATGCCGAAATCGACCAGGCGCGGCCGGCGCCGTTCGTCGACCAGCACGTTGGAGGGCTTGATGTCGCCGTGGATCAGTCCGCGACGATGGGCGTGGTGGACGGCGCGACAGAGCATGCCGACCAGTTCGACCCGCTGGCGCCGGTCGAGTGTTTCAACGGCCCGGTCGATGGTCTCGCCCGGGGCGAAATCCATGGCGAACCAGCGCATGCCGTCTTCGGTTTCGCCGCCGTCGATCAGGCGGGCGATGTTGGGGTGGTCGAGGCTGGCGAGCATTTCGCGCTCGCGGGCCAGCACGCCGCGGCCGCCGGGCACGGGCCGGTCGCTGCGCAGCCACTTGAGCGCCACCTCCTGGTCGTAGGCGCCGTCGGCGCGCTCGGCCAGGTAGACCACGCCGCTGCCGCCGCGACCGAGTTCGCGCAGAATCTTCCAGGCGCCGATGCGCTCGCCGGGCTCCGGCTCGCGAACCTGGCTGAGCTGCGTGAGGAAACGCTGGAACAGCCGTCCCTCGAGCGCACCGCCGGGTTTGATCGGGTCGTCGCTCATGACTGCAGGCGCCGTCCGAGCCAGTCGCGCGCCTGCTGCCAGTCGCGCTGGACCGATCGCAGGGAGCGACCGGTCGCCTCGGCGGTTTCCTCCTCGGTCAGGCCGGCGAAGAAGCGGCACTCCACCACCCGGGCGCGGGTGGGTTCGGTTTCGGCAAGTTGTTCGAGCGCCTGGTCGACCGCCAGGAAGCGTTCGGCTTCGGCACGCTCGACGGCATCGTCATCGCGCAGCTCGAAGTGCGCCGCGCCGCCGCCGCGCTTTTCGGCCAGGCGCTCGCGCGCAAAGTCGCACAAGAGCTGGCGCATGATGCGCGCCGAGAGGTTGAGGAAATGCGCGCGATCGTTGACGGCAAGCTCGCCGCTGTTGAGAAAGCGCAGGTAACACTCGTGGACCAGGGCGGTCGTGTCCACCGCCTCTGAGCCGCGGCGACAGCGATGCGCGAGCTGCTTGAGATCCACATACAGCAGGGCGACGAGCCGATTCAGGGCCGGCTGGTCACCTTCGCTGGCGGCGTGCAGCAGTTGCGTGAGCTCGCCGGGCATGATCGCTGGCGCGGGTTGGAGCCCACGTTCCAGCGTATCACCCCGGCGGTTCGGTCTCTAGCGCCGTCCGCCGCGCTTGCCGCGCGGGCGCTCCTCGCGCACCTGGATGGCCTGGCCGTTGAACATCGATCCGTCCAGACCGGCCTGGGCGGCGCGGGCTTCGTGACCTTCCATGTCGATGGTGGCCACGCCCTTGCAGCGGCGGGTGAAGATGTCCATCGGCAGCTTCAGGCCGCGGACGGTGCCGTGCTGGGCAAACAGCTCGCGCAGGTCTTTCTCGCGGGTTTCGGGATGGATGTTTCTTACAAAGAGGGTCTTCATGACGTGGGCGGCCTCCTGGCCGTTGATGATCGAAGCAGCATGCGCCGCGATTCGGCCGGGGCCGGATCGGGTTCGATGGAGAAAGACGTGCTGTCTGCGAGGGCAGGTGAGTGTCCGGATGTCCATCCATCCGGTACGCTTATGTTGGGTGCGGCGGGCGCCGGTTGCAAGGGGCGGGAAAAATTCTCGAAATAGTTGTAGCTATTTGTGACAACTGCGCGTATAGTGCGAAGCGCTGCGGAACACAGCAGTGGTCGAATCTGAAAGTATTCCTTCCCGTCTACCCCCTCATTTTCCACCATCTGGTTCTAAGGAACGGCCGTTCCACGGCGTGCCTGTGCACGTGTGGCCGACCGAATCCCGATACAGCACAACCGGGACCGACCCTGAGGTCGCGCCCATTACATCGAAATATTTGAAAAGGTAAAAGACATCATGTCCAGCAATACCGGAACCGTGAAGTGGTTCAACGACGCGAAGGGCTTCGGCTTCATTTCCCAGGACGGCGGTGGCTCCGACGTCTTCGTGCATTTCAGCGCCCTGACCGGCTCGGGTTTCAAGACCCTGACCGAAGGCGCCAAGGTGAGCTTCGACGTCACCGACGGCCCGAAGGGCCCGCAGGCCGCCAACGTCGTCACCCTGTAAGGGTTTCGATTCAAGCAGCTTTGCCGAGAAGCCCCGCCACTGGCGGGGTTTTTCTTTGGCGGCGGCGCCGCGTTTGTTCGCTTGTTGGTTTGTTCGTTAGTTAGTTAGTTGGTTTGTTGGTTTCGGCGCGTTTTGCGTTGGGGGCCTGGGTCGGGCTGGCGGCACGGGGCGGTGTGGGGGTCTCGACACTTCGCGGGCGCTAGGCACGGCGGTGCGACTGGCTGCAGTGCGATCCTCGACAGGTCAAAGGCGTTCCGGCCGGCCTGCTTCGCAGGCACTTGCGCCGGGTAACTTTTTTCCGGAGCGAAAAAGTCACCAAAGATCGCTCTTCAACTTCAAAGTCCCACGCTTTGTTTGTTCGGTTCTTAGGCGACTGTGGGGGCTGGCCCCTTCGGGGCGGTGCCTTCGCGAAGATTCCGTCGGAGGATCCGGTGGCCCCTTCCGGCGTGGGACGAAGCCGGCACGATAACAGCACGGTTTCGATCGGTTGGCTTCGGATCGCTCTTGGTGGCGTAGGATGCGTGGAGGCCCATTGGGCCGTAACGCATCAGGCGAT
>JAASTB010000240.1 GCA_021767625.1 Wenzhouxiangella sp. | reverse complement strand
GTGATCAGCATGATCTTGTCGTGTTGTTGGCTCATGGGGATTCCGTGGCTTTGAATTGCGTGCACCCTATCACCCGCATCGGAAAACCGGGCTCAACGAGCCCGACCCATGTAGGAGCGGTGTTCAGCCACCGCCAGCGCCCGCTTGAGTTCATCCCGCCTTGACAGCAGTGCGTCGCGCTGGCCGAAGCCTCATGCGCCGGCGTTCAGATGTGCCGTGAAGTCGATCCGTTGGTCCTTCTCGGGGCCGCAGTGCAGGGTCCCCCGGATTTCAGCCCGGAAAGTATCCTTCTCCTCGCTGAAGACTTCCGCCGTGGTCTGCTCCGAGTCCTGCTGGGTGGCGTTGGAACAGCGCGTGCCGTCGGCCAGCTTGAGCGAGAACGACACCATGGTCTCGTCGCCGAGCTGCATGATCCTGCCGCGGAAGTTGTGCTCTGCCGAGCCGGTGCGGTCCTCGTTCATCGCCCCGCCGGCAATTGTCGTGTTCGAGCCGATCCCCACAACGCTCATGATCGATCCGCTGACCTCGCCGTTGAGGTCACCGGAATACTCGACCCGCCACTTGGCGCCGTCGCCCCCGCCGGAGGTCGACGACCCCTCCGAATCGGCCGCGGACCCGCAGGCGGCAACCATCAGAGCAATCAGAAAGAACATTACGTAGCGCAGATTCATGGTGTGGCTCCCCGAAATCGATGAATGATGGAAAACATACCCCCAGCCGGGAGCCCTCGCAAATGAGCCGCCAGCCGATGCGCTCAGCGCTCGCCCAGCCCGCGCCGCAGCGCTTCGCGACGGGTCAGCAATGCGCTTCGAGTTCGGAGCGCGAGCAATAGCAGGCTCAGCGCGACGACGAGCATGACTGCGCCCATGCCGCCGGCCCACCAGGCCGCCGGGGCGGCGGTCCGGGCGCCGGCCGTCAGCGCCACGGCGGTGAACAGGCCGGTGAAGGCCGTGGCCATCGCGCCCGCCACCACCCGGTGGGCGTGCATCAGTGGTCGCTGGCGCAGCAATGCCCAGGTCGAGTAGCCCACCCAGCAGGCAGCGACGGCCAGCATCGCGCCGAAGGCCGCCTGCGTGCGAAGCGGCAGTGCCGGCTCGGTGATCAGCAGCGCCAGCACGAGCACGGCCATGCCGGCGGCGGCGAGCAGCAGCAGCACGTGCCCGTAGCGCCCGACAGGGGAAAGCGTCTTCTCGGTCAGGTCCTGCAACTGGCGGTGCAGGTCATTCTGGTTCGGGATGCGTTCGGTGCTCATGCTTTCTCTCCAGTGTCTTTGGTGGAATGCGGGCGTTCGAGAACCGCCCTGAGCTGGGTGCGGGCTCGGTGCAGGCGGGACTTGACCGTGCCCACGGGCACGGCCGCCACTTCGGCCATTTCGGCCAGGCTCAGTTGTTCCAGGTAGAACAGCACCACGGCTTCGCGCTCGGGTGGGGCCAGCGCCGCCAGCCCGTGCTCGACCTGGTCCTGGCGCAGGTGTTCGTCCTGCAGGTCGGCCTCGTCGACCAGTACCTCGATGGGCGCGTGCGCCGGCTCGGCGTAGCGCAGCCGCAGCCGGTCGATCAGCACGCGGTGGGCAATGCCGAACAGCCAGGACCGCAGCCGGGCCGGATCACGCAGGCCCGGCATTCCCCGAAGAATGCGCAGCCAGGTGTCCTGCACCAGGTCGTCGGCCTCCGATTCGCTGTTGGCCACGCGCCGCACATAGCCGCGCAAGCGACCGGCATAGCGCTCGATCAACTCGTCGAAGGCGGCGCGCTCACCCAGCTGGCAGCGAATGGCCAGCAGTTCGTCGTCTTGCTCGCGCTTGTGTTGCTCGGGGCTTCGATTCACCGGGTCATTCCGCTGTGTCCTGCCCTGCGTAGTCGAAGCAGCGCCAGAAAGGTTCGCGCCGTTTCCCGACCCGAAGAAAACCTACTGCCACTGCCCGCGGCATTCGACCAGGTAGTCGACGAAGGCACGTACCTTGCGCGGGAGTTCGCGGCGGCTGGGGTAGACCACGCCCAGGGTGATGGCCGGGGCTGCGCCGTCCGGCCAGATCTGCACCAGATCGCCCGAACGAATGGCGTCGGCCAGAAAGAGCTTGGGCATGCGCACGATGCCGCAGCCGTCGATGGCTGCCTGGCGCAGCGTGTGGTCGTCGTTGGTGTGCAGGCTGCCGTTGACGGCCACCGCCATGCGCTGTCCGCCGGCCGAGAGCACGATCCACTCGTGCGGTCGTGCCATGCCGGTGTAGATCAGGCACTCGTGCTCGCGCAGTTCCCCGGGGATGGCGGGCCGGCCGTGATGCTCCAGGTAAGCCGGTGCGGCGCAGAAGACCACCGGCACCTCGGCGAGCTTGCGCATCACCAGCGACGAGTCGCTCGGGGCCGACATGCGGACGGCGGCATCGAAGCGCTCCTCGACCAGGTCGACGAAGCGGTTGACCTGCACGATCTCCAGCGTGATGTCCGGATAGCGGCGGCGAAACTCGCCCAGGTGGCGCGACAGGATCTCGGCGCCGAAGAAGGTCGGCGCGGAAATGCGCAGGTGCCCGCGCGGCCGGTCGGCGTGCTCGCCCACGTCGCGGGCGGCGTCCTCGAGTTCCTCGATCACCCGCGCGGCCCGGGCGTAGAAGGCCTGCCCGGCCTCGGTCAGGGTCTGGCGGCGGGTGGTCCGGTGCAGAAGCCGCGCGCCCAGCTGCGACTCCAGCCGGCTGACGGCCTTGCTGACCGCGCCCTTCGAGCGTTCCATCGCCTCGGCCGCGGCCGTGAAGCTGCCGTTCTCCACCACGCGGCAGAACACCGCGACATCGTCGATCGAGCCTTCCATGCGCCTATTAGGTCATTTTAGGAAACAATATTATTCCACAAGGCCGGTCGATGATTATCCGGGAAACAAATAGCCTGTTCACATCGTCGCCGGATGGCCGGCGGCAGAGACAGCAACCGATGCAAACATCCAAGGAGATCGACCATGAACACGACCCATTACGACACCGAACAGGCCCGCCGCTTCTTCGAGGCGCGCAGCGCTTTCACCACCGGCACCCACGAGCTGCAGGTTCTGCTCGAGGGCGACGCCGACCCGGCCGGCTACCAGGTCGTCGACGTGCGCTTCCCCGACGACTACGCCGAGGCCCACATTCCCGGCGCCATCAACCTGCCCATGCCCAAGTGGGAGCAGGCGCGCTACCTCGAGGAGCACCTCGACCGCGACGCCACCCTCTACCTTTACTGCTACACGCCCACCTGCCACCTGGCGGCGAGCGCGGCGGCCAGGCTGGCCGCTGCCGGCTACCGCGTGGTCGAAGTCGAGGGCGGCTGGGAAGACTGGACGAGCCGCGGCTATCCGGTGGAGAAGGACCCTTCCCGGCAGGCGGTGGCATCATGAGCGCAGCGGCCTATGACGCGGTGGTCGAGCGGCGCGAGACCAAGCGCGTCGACTACGGCATCGCCCTGCTGCGCGTGAGCCTGGGCGTAGCGCTCCTGGCCCACGGCCTGGTGCTCAAGCTGCTGACCTTCGGCCTGCCGGGCACCGCCGGCTTTTTCGAGTCGATCGGTTTTCCGGGCTGGACCGCCTACCCGGTCTTCGCCCTGGAAACGCTCGGCGGCCTGGCCCTGATCGCCGGCATCGGCACGCGCTGGGTTTCCCTGGCCCTGCTGCCGGTGCTCATCGGCGCGCTCACCGTCCACACCGGCAACGGCTGGGTTTTCAGCAACACCGGCGGCGGCTGGGAGTACCCGCTGTACCTGATCGTCCTGGCCATCGCCCAGGCCATCCTCGGCGCCGGCGCCCTGTCCCTGGACCGGCGCCTGGGCCTGGAACCAGTCCCGGCCCGGTAAACGCCAAAACGGCGGCGGCACCCCGGGTGCCGCCGCATGCTCCACGATCGCTTGTCGTCCCGGACCCCGATCCGGGACCTCCCCACCGAAGACGCCAACCGATGGAAGGCCCCGGCTCAAGGCCGGGGCGACGATGTGGTCATCTTTTCCTGAAACCTGTCTTCCTTTAACATTGCCCGTTTCGAAAGCCCCAAGCACCGGAGCACCCAAGCATGAAATACACACCAATCGCCCTGGCCGCCGCCCTGGCGCTGGCCGGCAGCGCCGCGGCCAAGGAAGGCATGTGGACGCCCG
>JAASTB010000239.1 GCA_021767625.1 Wenzhouxiangella sp. | reverse complement strand
CCCTGACGGCCTCGACCACGGCCGGTTCGCGGGTACGAAGGAAGGGGTTGAAGCGGCGTTCGGCACCGATTCGCGAGGGCAGGGTGATCCCGCCCTTTTCGCGCAGGGCCGTGGCTTCGCGAGCGCGCTCGCGCAGGTCTTCGTTGTCGGGGTCGACCGCCAGGGCGAAGCGGCAGTTGGCCACCGTGTATTCGTGGGCACAGAGAACCCGCGTGTCGGCGGGCAACTCGGCAAGCTTGTCGAGCGAGGCCAGCATTTGCTCGGGCGTGCCCTCGAACATGCGGCCGCAGCCGGCCGAGAACAGCGCGTCCCCGCAGAGCACCATGCGGTGGCCGAAAAAGGCCAGGTGAATGCTCGTGTGACCGGGCACGCTCAGTACTTCGAAATGCGCTTCCGGCGCCTCGATGTCGACGTGATCGCCCTCGCGCAGAGGGTGATCGACCTGGGGAATGCGCCGGTCCTCGGGTCCGTAGACCGGCACGGTGTGCTCGGCGAGGATGCCGTCGATACCGTCGGTGTGATCCCAGTGATGGTGGGTGATCAGCAGCGCTTTCAGGGCCAGGCCGTTTTCCGCCAGCCAGCGCAGCGGGGCGGCGGACTCGCCGGGATCCACCAGCACGGCGTCACTGCCGTCGTGCAGGGCCCAGACGTAGTTGCTCTCCAGGGTGGGAATGGCGTCGATCGACAGCGGCATCTCGGGCTCCGTCTGGTATCCTTTTCGCGTGTCCGAGATGCATTCTAACGCGCGCTGCATGCCGGCCGGTTTTTCCGGCCTGCAGGCCCTCGAAACCCGCCTCGTCGAGGCCGGGTTCGCCAGGCCGCGCCCCAACTGGGTCCTGGAAGTCGCGCCCACGGCCAGTGCTTCCCCGCAGATCGAACTGCGGCGCAGTCGCGTGCTGGTCGACGCGTCGACGTGTTGCTGGCCCTTCCGGGCCGAACTCGATTGCTGGCCGCTCGACGACGACAGCGTGCCGGCGATTCTGCTGCGCCACGTCTGGCAGCCGGCCATCCGGGGCGACCTGCTCGGCGAAGCCGCGAGAGTGCTCAAGCCCGGCGGCGTGCTGGTATCCGTTTCGGCCAATCCCTGGCATCGACTGGCCTGGCGCGAGCTGGGCCGGTCGGCGCTGCACCTGCCCAGCTGGCCGCAGTTCCAGTGGCTGCACGCGCGCCGCGACCTGCAGCTTTCGGTCTCGGCCAGTCTCCAGGTACGGGGGCTGGTGCCGGGCCTGGTGCCGGTCCTGGTCGTGGTGGCGCGCAAGCCGGCGCAGCCGGCGCGCGTCGAGCCGCTGCGATTTCGCCAGCCGCGCCTGGTCGGCGGCTCTGCCGTGCCCAGCCAGTGTCGCGCCGCATGAGTGAGCCGGTGCACATCTGGACCGACGGCGCCTGCCTGGGCAATCCCGGGCCCGGCGGCTGGGGCGCGCTGCTGCGCTGGAACGGTCACGAACGCGAGCTGTCTGGCGGCGAGGCCGAGACCACCAACAACCGCATGGAGCTGATGGCGGCCATCCAGGGCCTGGAGTCGCTCAAGCGGCCCTGCACCGTCGTGCTGACCACCGATTCCCAGTACGTGCGCAAGGGCATCACCGAGTGGATGACCAACTGGAAGAAGAACGGCTGGCGCACGGCGGCCAAGAAGCCGGTCAAGAACGCCGAACTCTGGCAGCGCCTCGACAAGGCCCGCGAACGCCACCAGGTCCAGTGGGACTGGGTGAAAGGGCACAGCGGCCACCCGGAGAACGAACGCGCCGACGAACTGGCGAGTGAGGCGGCTCGCGGTCAAACATGAAAAGACCAACGGGTTTTCACTTTAGCAGGGCACTGAAATGAGACAGATCGTTCTCGATACCGAAACCACCGGCCTCGAGCCCGAGGAAGGGCACCGAATCATCGAGATCGGCTGCCTGGAGATGATCGAGCGGCGCCAGACCGGGCGCAGTTTCCACGTCTACATCAATCCGGAGCGCGACGTGGAGGACGGAGCCATGGCCGTCCACGGCATCACCAACGAGTTCCTCGCGGACAAGCCGCGCTTCGCCGACCTGGCCGGTGACTTCATCGAATTCATCCGCGACGCCGAGCTGGTGATCCACAACGCGGCATTCGACGTCGGTTTCCTCGACGCGGAACTGGCGCGCCTGGACGAGCCCACCCGTGTGGGCGAGCACGCAACGGTTCTCGACACCCTGATGCTCGCGCGCGAGCTGCATCCGGGGCAGCGCGTGAGCCTGGACGCGTTGTGCAAGCGCTACGAGGTGGATAACTCCGGGCGCGACCTTCACGGCGCGTTGCTCGACGCGGAGTTGCTGGCCGAGGTCTATCTGGCGATGACCGGAGGGCAGGTCGACCTGGCACTGGATCTGTCCGGCGAGCGCGACGGTTCGGATGCCGGCAGCGAAGCGGTGGTCGACGTGGACGTATCGAAGCTGGTCGTGCGCCGGGCCGACGAGAGCGAGCTTGCCGCGCACCGGGGTCGCCTGGAGGCGATCCGCGAGAGCGCCGGCCACTGCCTCTGGCAGGAAACCGTGACCGGGGACTGAAAGCTGCCTGCCGGGCCGTGGCTACGGCCCGTCCGCTTCACCGCCTGCTTCGCCTTCACTACCGGGCATCGTTTCGACCGAATCCGTCTCGACCAGCAGCGGGTGGTCGCGCCCTTCCATCCATAACAGGATCTCGAAGAAGGTCCTGATGTTCTCCACGTACTGCACGGGCTCGTAGCCGCGCGCATAGCCGTAGCGGGTCTGGCTGTACCAACGCTCCTGGGTGAGCAGCGGCAGGGACTCGCGCACATCGACCCAGCGGTCGGGATCGCCGCCCCGGATCTCGGTCAGCACGCGGGCATCCTCGAGGTGGCCGTAGCCGATGTTGTAGGCGGCCAGGGCCAGCCACAGGCGGTCGGGCTGCTCGATGCGGTCGGGGACGCGGTCGATCATCGAGCGCAGGTAGCGGGCGCCGCCCATGATGCTCTGCTCCGGATCGACGCGATTGTCGATGCCGAGCTGGCGGGCGGTTCGGCGGGTCAGCATCATGATGCCGCGCACTCCGGTTCTCGAGACTGCCGACGGATCCCAGTGCGACTCCTGGTAGCCGACGGCCGCCAGCAGCCGCCAGTCCAGGTCGTGCGCCTCGGCCGCTTCCTCGAACATCGGCCTCAGCTGGGGCAAACGCTCGCGGATCTGTCGCATGAAGGTGAACGTGCCGACCGGCTCGTAGTTCTCGATGTGCCCGTAGTGGCGTTCGCGCAGGTCGGCCAGGACGGCGTCGGCTTCGGCCACCAGGAAGAACTCGCGCATGACCTGGACCAGGGAATCGTCGTCGGAACGTTCCGTCGCCCAGGCCAGCGGCTGGGGTTCGCCCAGCTCGAAGGCCGGGCGGATGGCCGGGAAGAATCGGCGGTTCAGTTCCAGGATATTGGAGTCGATGATCGTGTAGTCGATTTCCTCGTTGCTGATTGCCTCGAACAGGTCCTCGATGCTGGCGTGGGGCCGGATTTCGGGTTCGATGTTCACGTCATGCCGGGCGAGGAGGGGCAGGTAGACGGTGCCTTCCATGACCGCCAGGCGGCCGTCGGCGAGTTCCTCGACCGAGCGAGGACGCGGCGAACCGCGTCGGTACACGACGGTGGGAACGACGTCCTCGTAGGCCGGGCCGAAGCGGAGCTGCGACTGGCGGTACGCCGTGCGCGTCAGGTTGGCGGCCACGAAATCGCCGCGGCCGTCGAGCAGGGCCGGCACCAGGTCGCCCACGCTGGGCACGGTGACCACCTGGAGCGGCACGCCGAGGTAGCGCGCGAATTCCAGCGCCAGCTCGTACTCGAAACCGGTCTCGCCCTCGGCACCGAGGTAGTAGGTCGAGGCGCCGTTGACGGTCAGCATGACCAGGCTGCCGCGGGCCTCGATGCGCTCGACCTGGCTCAGGCCGCTGTCGCCGGAGGTCGTCGCGACGACGATGGCCAGCGCGATCAGCAGCAACCGGCCCAGGGCTCCGAGCCGCCCGAGCAGGCTTTGACCCCAGCTCGTCGCGCCGGGATGGTCGTGCGCCGTGCGGCCGTTCATGGGGCCGTTGGAGCGCTTGGCTGGAATCGGTGGCGAAGGAAGGTCATGCGGTCGCCGCGAGGTGAATCACGATGCCCTTTATAGCGGATT
>JAASTB010000001.1 GCA_021767625.1 Wenzhouxiangella sp. | reverse complement strand
GGAAGCAGGCCGAGGACGTACTCCGCGCCGACGATGGCCGTCGCCCAGGCCAGGGGCGATCGATTGATCGTGCTGAACAGGAGATGACCGCCGGGACGACAGAGCTCGGCGCAGGCTTCGACCGTCTGCGCCGGATCGGGTACGTGCTCGAGCATCTCCAGGCAGCAGACCACGTCGAACGCGCCGGGGGCCTCTCGCGCGAGCGACTCGGCGGTCACACGCCGGTAGTCGATTTCGAGACCGCTCTCGGCCATGTGCAACCGCGCCACCTCGAGGGCCCGCGGGGCGGCATCGATGCCGGTTACCTCGGCACCGCGCTCGGCCAGGGCCTCGCTCAGCACGCCGCCGCCGCAGCCCACATCCAGCACGCGGCGACCCGCCAGGGGCACGCGCTCGGCGAGGAATTCGACCCGGGGACCGTTGATGTCGTGCAGGGTGCGGAAGTCTCCCTCCGGGTCCCACCAGCGCGCCGCCAGGGCATCGAACTTGCCCGACTCGCGCGGATCCACGTTGCCGCCCGAAACCTCGACATTCATGACCTGAGCTCCCCGGCGCCGCCCTGGTCGCTGGTCAGCAGGCGCTTGCCCCACTGTTCGGCTTCCTGTGCGGTGCGGTCGGCATCCAGCGTGGTCAGGACTCCGCCGTCGACGACCCGGCGACCCTCGATCCAGACATCGCTAACCTGGCTGCGCGAAGCCGCGTACACCAGGTGGGAGATGACGTGGTGGACGGGTGCCGTTTCCATCGCCGACAGATCGACGGCAGCAAGGTCCGCGCACTTGCCCACTTCGATCGAACCGAATCGATCCTCCTGACCGAGCGCCCTTGCCCCGTTGATCGTCGCCATGGACAGTGCGCGCTCGGCCGGCACGGCCTCGGGATCGCCGCTGGCGCCCTTGGCCAGCAGCGCGGCCAGGCGGGTCTCGGCGAACATGTCGAGGGTGTTGTTGCTGGCGGCCCCGTCGGTGCCGATGGCCACGTTGACGCCGGCGGCATCGAGGTCGGCGACCCGGCAGATGCCGCTGGCCAGCTTGAGGTTGGATGCCGGGCAGTGGAGCACGTGCACCCCAGCCCGGGACAAGCGGGCGATGTCGGCGTCGTCGAGCTGGGTCATGTGCACGGCCAGGAGCCGGTCGGTGAGCAGGCCCAGGGAATCCATGCGGTCGAGCGGCGAGAGGCCGTACTGGTCGATGCTGCCCTGGATCTCGCCGGCGGTCTCCAGCAGGTGGAGATGAACGGGAATGTCCATTTCCTCGGCCAGGGAGCGAATCCGGTGGAAGGCCTTGTCGGTGACGGTGTACGGCGCGTGCGGCGCGAAGGCCGAGGAGACCAGCGGCATGTCGAGCAACTGCTGGTGCATGTCCAGGCCGCGGCGGAAGTACTCGTCCTCCGTCTGCGCCCAGGCCGTCGGCACCGAGATGATCGGAATGCCGATGACCGCCCGCATGCCGACTCGGTCGGCCGCGGCGGCCGTCACATCCGGGAAGAAATAGTTGTCGTTGAAGCAGGTCGTGCCGCCCCTGAGCATTTCGGCCATGGCCAGGTCGGTACCGACGCGAACGAACTCCGCTCCGACCCAGCGTTGCTCGGTCGGCCAGATATGATCCTCCAGCCAGCGCATCAGCGGCAGGTCGTCGGCAAGCCCCCGCATCAGCGCCATGGCGCTGTGCGTGTGGATATTGACCAGGCCGGGGATCAGGGCGCGGTCCGGCAGCTGCGTGATCCTTGCGTCGGGATAGTCCCTGCGCAGCTCCTCACCATGATCCAGTGCGGCAATCCGTCCGGCCTCGATCAGCACCCCGTGGTTTTCGAGCACGACGCCCTCCGGCCTGACCGGAACGACCCAGCGCGGAAGAAGGATTTCGCGATCGGCACTCACTCGCTCAGTCCTTGACCCGAGACATGTACTCGCCGGTGCGCGTGTCGACCTTGATGACCTCGCCCTCCTGCACGAACAACGGCACGCGGACCGTCGCACCGGTTTCGAGGTGTGCGGGCTTGCCGCCGCTGCCGGACGTGTCGCCCTTGAGGCCGGGATCGGTCTCGACGACCTTCAGCTCCACGAAATTGGGCGGCAGGATCTGGATCGGCGCGCCGTTCCAGAGGGTCACCTGGCACATGTCCTCTTCCTTGAGCCACTTGGCCGAGTCGCCGATGGCCTTCTCGTCGGCGGGGAGCTGCTCGAAGGTTTCGGGATCCATGAAATGCCAGAACTCGCCGTCGCTGTAGAGATACTGGACTTCCTTTTCGAACACGTCGGCGGCCTCGACCGTGTCGCCGGACTTGAAGGTCCGCTCGATCACGCGCCCGGTCAGCAGGTTGCGGACCTTGACCCGGCTGAAGGCCTGGCCCTTGCCCGGCTTGACGAACTCGTTCTCGACGATGTTGTAGGGATCACCGTCGAGAATGATCTTCAGGCCCGATTTGAACTCGTTGGTACTGTAGGTTGCCATGATCACTCCGGATTACAATGACGCCCCGGCCGCGCGGCTCGGGGCGATGATTCTTCTTGGCTGCCAGCAAAGCTGATCAATGAAAACAGATAGTTTAGCGCGAACGACGTTTGCACCCAAGCAAGCCGACTGGCGCGACCAGGTCAAGCGGGCGGTTCGCGACCCAGCGGTGTTGCTCGACAAGCTGGGCCTGGCGCGCGGCGACGAACCGGCCGCCAGCCGATTTCCCATGCTGGTGCCCCAGAGCTTCATCGACCGGATGCGGCCGGGCGACCGGCGGGATCCACTGCTGCTCCAGGTTCTCCCCGAGCGCCAGGAATCCCGAGTCGCGGCAGGCTTCAGCGACGACCCCGTGGGCGACGGCGCGAGCTCGGCCGAACGCGGCGTGCTTCACAAGTACAGCGGTCGCGTCCTGCTGATTACTACCGGCGCCTGCGCCGTGCATTGCCGCTATTGCTTTCGCCAGGCCTTCCCCTACGCGAACCAGCATGCTGGATCCGGTCAGTGGCGCGCGGCGATCGACTATATCGCCTCCGACGACAGCATCGAGGAAGTCATCCTCTCCGGCGGCGATCCGCTGATGCTGCCCACCCGACGGCTACGCGAACTGACCGCAAGGCTGGCCGGCATTCCGCACATTCGGCGGCTTCGCATTCACACCCGTCTGCCGGTCATCCTCCCCGACCGCGTCACGGCAGACCTGCTCGACTGGCTCGGCGCACTGCCCTGGCCCGTGGTCATGGTGATTCACGCCAATCACGCCAACGAATTCGACGCGGCCGTGTGCGAGGCCCTGCGAGGATTGCGGCAGCGGGGCGTGCACCTGCTCAACCAGGCGGTCCTGCTCGCCGGAATCAACGATTCCTCACCGATACTGGCCGAGTTGATGCGGCGCTCGTTCGAGGCCGGCGCCCTGCCCTACTATCTCCACCTGCTCGACCCGGTTTCCGGCGCCCACCGTTTCGATACCGACTCCGCCCGGGCCCTGGAGATGATGGACACCCTGCGGCGGGAGCTGTCGGGTTATCTTGTTCCCCGACTGGTTCGCGAGGTCGCAGGCGAACCCTACAAACTGCCGGTACTTTAATCGGCCGCCCAGCAGCGATAAGATTCAACACGATACGAGACACAGGCAGCCCTGATGGCCAACCAGCCGACCGAAATCCGCATCCTCACCGTCACCGACGATCCGTCCGCGCCGCGCCAGCTCCAGCAAATGCTCGGAGACGATGCCGGCGTGCGAACCCTGTTCGCCGACACGGGCAACGCCGTGTCGCGCACCTTCGAGTCCGAGCGCGTCGACATGGTCGTCGTCAAGGTCGATTCCGCCGACCTGCCGCTGTTCGAATCCAGCGTGCGCGCGGCCCGTGAGCAGGACCGCTTCGTGCCGGTGCTCGCGATGATCGAGGAAGAGGACACCGGCTCGGCAATGGCCGTGGCCGCCGTGGGCGTGGAAGGCTTCGTCAACCAGGCCGGGCTGCGGCAGCTCAAGCGCCTGGCCCTGAGCCAGGTCGAATCACTGCGTGCGCGCAAGGACGCCGAACAGGCACTCAAGAGCCTGGCCGACATCGAGGACCGCTACACCTTGCTGCTGGACAGCTCCAGCGAGGCCATCGCCTACATCCACGAAGGACTGCACATCTACGCCAACCGCGCGTACCTGGAACTGTTCGGCTTCGACACCTTCGAGGATCTCGAGGGCCTTTCCATGCTCGACCTGCTCTCGGCCAGCGACGAAGTGCCGGATCTCAAGCAGGTGCTCAAGGCCATTGCCCGCGACGAGCTGCCCGGCGAACCGCTTCAGCTCAATGCGCACCGACAGGACGGCTCGGCATTCACCGCCTCGGTGGACTTCTCGCCGGCACGTTACGGCGGCGAATACTGCGCCCAGATGCTCGTTCGCGAAAAGGTCGCCGGGTCCGATCCGGAGCTCGAGGAGGAGCTTCGCAAGCTCAAGACCTCCGACCTGCTGACCGGCATGCTCAACGCCCCGGCCTTCATCGACCTGCTCAACCAGACGGTCGACGGACGCGCCGATACCGCCGGCCTGTCCGTCCTGGCGCTTTCGCTCGACAACCACGACGAGTTACTCGACAAGGTCGGCGTGGGTGCCACCGACGACCTCGTCAGCGGCACCGGCGACCTGTTCCGCGACGTGGTCGGCAAGGACTACACGATGGCGCGCTTGCGCGATCACACCTTCGCACTGATCGCCGACTGCGACGACAGGGCGCAGGCTGAAAAACTCGCCAGCGATATCGTGGAGAACTGCTCGGGGCGCATCATCGACGTGAGAGACAACAGCCTGACGGTGTCGGTGGGCGTCGGCCTGGCCATCGCCGGCAGCGAGCTGCCGCACCCGGAAGCCCTGATCGAGCAAGCCGAATCGGCCCTGGCCGAAGCCCTGCGCGCCGGCGGCAACGGCTTCGTGCGTTACCGCCCGCGCGTGTCGGCCGAAGGCGACGAGGACGATGCGGCCTGGGCGGAGCGCCTGCGGCACGCGCTCGACCACGACGAATTCGGCCTGGTGACCTCGCCGATCACCAGCATGGAAGACGACGAATTCCTGATCAGCGAAGTGGAAACCCGGCTGCGCCCCGAAGACAGCGACGAGGTCGTCCTGCCTTCGGTCTACATGCATATCGCCTCGCGCGTTGGCCTGGCCCCGAAGGTCGATGCCGACATGATGGATCGCCTGCAGGCCCTGGCCAACGAACGCAACGACGAGAACGGCCAGTGGTTGGTGCCCTTGAGCCTGGAGACCATCAGCGACGAACAGTCGGCGCTCGACCTGTTCAAGCGCCTGGGCGATCCCAGCCTGGATCCCAAGCGGATGATCTTCGGCTTCCGTGAACCGGAAATCCGCGAGAAGCTGCGGCCCGTGCAGAGCTTCATCGAACGCTTCCGCGAAAGCGGCTGCCGTTTCGCGCTGTGCGACGTCGGCCCCGAGGCGCCCGCCGAAAGCCTGCTGCGCCACCTGGGCGTCGACTTCCTCCGCCTGGCACCGGAAATGATTCAGGACTTGAGCGGCAACGACGCGCTGCGCCAGAAGCTCTCCACCCTGGTCGCCCACGCCCGCGAACACGAAACCCGCATCATCGCGCCCAAGGTCGAGAACACCGGCGACCTGGCCACGCTGTGGCAGTTCGGGATCATCCTCGTGCAGGGCGAGTTCGTGCGCGAAGAGGCTTCGGCCTAAAGCGGCGGCGCCAGCCGCCGCTTACCGCGCCCCCTCCGACAGGGCCCGGATCCGCTCCTCCAGCGGCGGATGGCTCATCAGCAGCCGCTTGAGCCCGCCTGCCACGCGCCCACGGATACCGAAGGCCTCCACCGACTCGGGCAGCTGGGCCGGTCCGTGGACCTGCCCGAGGCGCTTGAGGGCGGCGATCATGTTCTGGCGGCCGGCGAGCTTCGCGCCACCGGCATCGGCCCGGAACTCGCGCCAGCGCGAGAAGGCCATGGTGATCATGCTCGCGAGGATGCCCAGCACGATCTGCAGCACGATCACGACCAGGAAGTATCCCGGACCGTAGCCGCGCTCGCTGCGGAACACGGCGCGGTCGATGATCTGGCCGAGCACGCGCGAGAGCAGCAGCACCAGGGTATTGAGCACACCCTGGAGCAGCGTCATCGTGACCATGTCGCCGTTGGCGACGTGGGACACCTCGTGGGCGAGCACGGCCTCGACCTCATTGGGGCGCATGTGCTGAAGCAGGCCGCTGCTGACGGCGACCAGGGCGTTGTTGCGCGAAGCACCCGTCGCGAATGCATTGGGCTCGGGTGCGTCGTAGATGGCCACGTCGGGCATCCCGATACCCGCTTCCTTCGCCTGCCTGGCGACGGTGTCGACCAGCCATTGCTCGGTGGCGTTGCGCGCCTTCTCGATGACGTGGGCGCGCGTGCTCATCAGCGCGATCTTCTTCGACATCAGCAGCGACACGATGGCGCCGCCCATGCCGAAGACCACGGCGATGATCAGGATGGCGGCATTGTTGACGTCGATGCCCTGCCGGACGAGCCAGGGCTCGAGCAGGTTCATGACCGTGCCGAGAACGACCAGGACCGCCAGGTTGGTGGCCAGGAAGAGAACGATTCTGCGCATGACGACCTTGTCTCCGAACAGGACAATTAGACCGCTAAAATGGCGGCATGTGCGTGCCTTTCCAAGTCCCTTCATGACGCCCCAGGACGGCGCCCCGCCCGCCTACATCGGCCGTTTCGCCCCGTCGCCCACGGGCGCCCTGCACTTCGGTTCGCTGGTGGCGGCCGTCGGCAGCTACCTTCGTGCGCGCAGCCTGAGCGGCCGCTGGCTCGTGCGCATCGAGGATCTCGACCCGCCGCGTGAGGTACCGGGAGCCGCCGAGGAGCAGGTCGAGACGCTCGCCGCCTTCGGCCTGATTCCCGATGGCCCCGTCGCCTACCAGAGTCGCTCAGCCTCCCTTCACCAGAAGGCGTTGCGACAGTTGCTCGACAGCGGAGCGGCCTACTGGTGCGGCTGCAGCCGTCGCGACCTGCCGGATAACGGCATCTACCCGGGCACCTGCCGGCATGGCCTGCCGCCAGGACGCGAGCCCCGCAGCGTGCGCATGCGCACCGACAACGCCGGGGCCGAATGCTTCGTCGACGCGATCCAGGGCGAGTACTGCGATCATCCCGGTCGAATCGGCGGCGATTTCATCATCCTGCGCGGCGACGGACTGATTGCCTACCAGCTGGCGGTCGTCGTCGATGATGCGGCCTCGGCGATCACGGAAGTGGTCCGCGGCGCGGACCTGATCGACTCGACTCCGCGCCAGCTGCTGGTCTACCGGCGTCTCGGCCTGAAGCCGCCGGACTGGATGCACCTGCCGATCGTGACCGACGACAACGGACGCAAGCTCAGCAAGTCCGACGACGACGATCCGGTCATCGCCCGTCCGCACGCGGAAGCCATGCGCCTGGCCTTGCGCGCTCTCGGCCACGAACCGCCGGCGGGCGCGCGATCACTCGATACCCAGATGGACTGGGCCCTGGCCAACTTCGATATCGCCAGAATCCCTCGCGGCCCCGTCGCCGTCGGGGTTCATCCCCCGTAACGACAACGTTATACTCGTCGATTGACCAGCGGCAGCCCCAGGACCGAATGAACCCCAACTATCTCGATTTCGAACAGCCCATCGCCGAGCTCGAGGCCAAGATCCGCGAGCTGCGAAACGTCGGCTCCGGCGTCTCCATGAACCTGGAGGAAGAAATCCAGCGCCTCGAACAGAAGTGCCGGGAGCGCACCGAGACGATCTTCTCGGAGCTGAGTGACTGGCAGATCTCTCAGCTGGCGCGTCACCCGCAGCGTCCCTATACGCTCGACTACGTGCCCATGGTGTTCGACCGCTTCGAGGAGCTGCACGGTGATCGGCATTTCGCCGACGACCATGCCATCGTCGGCGGCCCGGCGATGCTCGACGGGCTCAGCGTCATGCTCATCGGACACCAGAAGGGCCGCGACACGCGCGAGAAGGTCTACCGCAACTTCGGCATGCCGCGTCCGGAAGGCTACCGAAAGGCCCAGCGCCTGATGGAAATGGCCGCTCGATTCAAAATGCCCATCGTGACCTTCATCGACACGCCGGGCGCCTATCCCGGGGTCGGCGCCGAAGAGCGCGGTCAGTCCGAGGCCATCGCGCGCAACCTGGCGGTGATGGCGCGCCTGCCCGTTCCCGTCATCTGCTTCGTCATCGGCGAAGGCGGCTCCGGCGGCGCCCTGGCCATCGGCGTCGGCGACCGCACCAGCATGCTCCAGTACAGCATCTACTCGGTGATCTCGCCGGAAGGCTGCGCATCGATCTTGTGGAAGAGCGCCGACAAGGCGCCGGTGGCCGCGGAGGCCATGAGCCTGACGGCGAGCAAGCTCAAGAAGCTCAAGCTCATCGACAAGGTCATCAAGGAGCCGGCCGGCGGCGCGCACCGCTCACCGCACGAGGTCGCCGTCCGCATCCGCGAAACCATCGTCGCCCAGATCGACTACCTCGCCAGCCAGCCGGTCGAGACGCTGCTGGCCGAGCGTTACCAGCGGCTGATGGCGCACGGGGCCTTCGAGCAGGCCTGAGGCGCCTGCCGCGGCCATGCCGGCCGACTCCCCCGATCCGACCACACTGCCCGGCCGCGGTCGCATCGTCGTGGCCTTCAGCGGCGGCCCGGACTCGGTCTGCCTGTTGCACCAGATGGCTCAGGCCGTGTCCGAGCGCTCGCTGGCCTGCATCCACGTCGACCACGGCCTCGATGCCGAAAGCGGCGAGCGCGCCCGGCGCGCCGTCGCCATCGCTTCTCGGCTGGGCGTGACCTGCGAAATCCTCCGCGTCGAGGTCGAATCCGAAGGGGGACCCGAGGCCAGCGCACGCCGCGCCCGCTACCGCGCTCTGGAGCGGAGCATGGCGCCCGACGACACGCTGCTCACCGCCCACCACGCCGACGACCAGGCCGAAACGGTGCTCCTGAGGCTGCTGCGGGGCGCGGGCCCCGACGGTCTGGCAGGCGTTCCGGCCGTTCGCCGATTCGGCCCGGGATGGCTGGTACGCCCCCTGCTGGAATGGACGCGGTCCGACATCGAGCGCTGGCTCGAGCGCCACCGACTCGACTGCATTCGAGACCCGGCGAACGACTGCCCCGACTTCGACCGCAACTTCCTGCGCCGGACGGTACTGCCCGCGCTGCGCGATCGGTGGGCCGGCGTCGACACGGCACTCCTGCGCAGCGGCCGGCTGTGCCGGGGCGCTGCCGATTTCGTCGCCGAGCAGGTGGCACGCGATCTCGAGAAGGCCCCCGACGCCAACGGTGCGCTGCGACTCGATCTACTGGCCGCCGACAGCGACTACTACCGCGGTGCGGCGATTCGCGCCTGGTGCATTCGCCAGAGCGTCGAACCGCCGCCCGGTCGACGGCTGGACACTTTCCTCGAACAGCTTTCCGCCGCGGCCGGGGACCGCTGCCCGGAGCTGCGCTGGGACCGGGCCGTGCTGCGCCGCTGGCGCGATCGCCTATGGCTCGAGTTCGACGAGGTGGAAGCCGACGACTGGCGACTGGAATGGCGCGGCATCGAGCCCCTGTCGCTGCCGGGGGGGCTCGGCGTCATCAGGCTACTCGGCCCGGCCGCACCGGCGCTCGACCTGGCTGTCGGCAGTGGGCGGGAGGACGATGCCCTGCAGGTGTGCGGCTCCAACCACCGGCGCCAATGCCGGCGCCTGCTTGCCGATGCGGGGGTCCCGCCCTGGCAAAGAAAACGCTGGCCGCGCATCTGGCTCGAGGGCCGCCTGGTGGCGTTGGGGTCGCACTGGCTCACGCGGGACTTCCGCCAGCTGCTCGAACAACGCGGACAGTCCCTCGTCTGGGAGGCCGGGCCACGCCGCCCGGCGTCGGCTGGGTTAGAATCGATCCCATGAGCAAGCAAGCTGCAAGCACCAAGGACAAGGGCGCGGCGAAGACCGGGGAAACGCCGGATTTCGAGACCTCGCTGGCGGAACTGGAAGGACTCGTCGAAGCACTCGAGTCCGGCGAACTCAGCCTGGCCGAATCGCTCGAACGTTTCAAGCGCGGCGTCGAGTTGTCCAAGCACTGCCACGAGATGCTGGATCAGGCCCGTCAGTCCGTCGAGATCCTCACCCGCCCGGAAGACGAAGCCTCCGCGCAGTCCTTCGACAAGCCGGAGGGCTGAACCGGCACGGGCGACCGAAGGCCCGGTCCGCTCAATAACCCTCGAGCACGTCCACGCCTTCGGGCACGGTGAATTCGAACAGGCCGGTATCGAGCTGCGGATTGCGCGTCAGTTCCATCAGGCGCAGGCGCGTCAGCTGGCCGAAGCTGTCCTCGAGCTCGAGCTGCCAGGGCAGCCCGTCGCGAAACATCAGCCGACCCTCGACGATGTCGGTCCCCTCCTCGAGCGGTTCGAACTCGATCACCTCCCGCCCCGAAGCCGTCACCCGGTAGAAGCGGTCGAGCAGCTCCGGCCGCATCAGGACCAGCAGGGGCGACTCGTCCGCGCCCGGCTGATCGCGCACAGTGACCTGCTCCAGGGACACGTCGTAGTGCCAGAGCTTCTCGCCGTCGGCGACGATCTCCTGCGGGAAGGGCTCGCCGTAACTCCAGCGAAAGCGGTCCGGACGCGAATAGTAGAGCTCGCCCGACGACTCTTCCGTGACGCGGCCTTCGGCGTCGATCGTCACCTGTTCGAAGCGCCCCGACAGCGTGTCGAGGCCTTCGGCGAAGGCGTCCAGTTGCGCCCTGCCGTCCTGCGGTGCCCCGGAAGCGGAAACCGTCAGCAGGAACGCGGCCAGCCAATCGATGATCATTTCGGACATTCTCCTTCGAAGCGTTGCGGTTGCGAGTGTGCTCCGACCACGCTGAACGGCGACTGACTCAGTCGCGCGGCGGCGGCTTGGGCGCGAGCACCTCGCGCTGGCCGTTGTGCTCGGGCGGGCTGACCACGCCCTGGGCTTCCATGTCCTCGATCAGGCGCGCGGCGCGGTTGTAGCCGATGCGCAACTGGCGCTGCACGCTCGAGATCGAGGCGCGCCGGCTCTCTAGCACGTAGGCGACCGCCTTGTCGTAGAGTTCGTCCTCGGAATCGCCGCTGCCGCCGCCTTCCGGCAAGCCCGTGGCCCCGATCTGCTGGCCGTCGGCCATGGTCTGTGTTTCGGAAAGCACCTCGTCGAGATAGTCGGGCTCGCCCTGCTGCTTGAGGGACTCGACCACCGCATGCACTTCGTGATCGTCGACGAAGGCGCCGTGGATACGTTCCGGCAGCCCGGAGCCCGGCGGCAGGTAGAGCATGTCGCCGTGGCCGAGCAGCTGCTCGGCGCCCTGCTGATCCAGGATGGTCCGGGAATCGACCCGCGACGACACCTGGAAGGCCATGCGCGTGGGGATATTGGCCTTGATCAGGCCGGTGATCACGTCCACCGACGGTCGCTGCGTGGCCAGGATGAGATGGATACCCGAGGCGCGCGCTTTCTGGGCCAGGCGAGCGATCAGCTGCTCGATCTTCTTGCCCACGATCATCATCAGGTCGGCGAATTCGTCGACCACGACCACGATGTAGGGCAGCTGCTCGAGCACGGGCTTGTCCTCGCCCTCGGCCAGTTCCGACGGATCCACGAAGGGATCGGGAATCGGCTGGCCCTTGTCGGCCGCTTCCTTGATCTTGCGGTTGTAACCGGCCAGGTTGCGCACCCCCATCGAGGCCATCAGCTTGTAGCGACGCTCCATCTCGGCCACGCACCAGCGCAGCGCGTTGGAAGCGTCCTTCATGTCGGTGACCACCGGCGTGAGCAGGTGCTGAATGCCCTCGTAGACCGACAGCTCCAGCATCTTGGGGTCGATCATGATCAGGCGAACCTGGTCCGGCGTGGCCTTGTAAAGCAGGCTCAGGATCATGGCGTTGATCGCCACCGACTTGCCCGAACCAGTCGTGCCGGCGACCAGCAGGTGCGGCATGCGCGCCAGGTCGGCGACCATCGGCTTGCCGGCGATGCTCTTGCCCAGGCCCAGGGTCAGTGGCGAACTCGAGCGCGCGTAGGCCTCGGAGGCCAGGATCTCGCGCAGGTAGACGATCTCCCGGTTCTGGTTGGGAATCTCGAGGCCGATGACGCTCTTGCCGGGAATGACGTCGACCACGCGGACCGAAATGACACTCAGGCCGCGCGCCAGGTCCTTGGAGAGATTCGAAACCTGGGCGCCCTTCACACCGGGTGCCGGCTGCAGTTCGAATCGGGTGATGACCGGGCCGGGGTGGACGGCCACGACTTCGACCTCGACACCGAAGTCGGCGAGCTTGAGCTCGACCTGGCGACTCATCGCCTTGAGCGCATCCTCGGAGTAGCCGGCCCGCTTGGCCGGCGCCTCGTCGAGCAGCTCCAGCGGCGGGAGTTCCCCGGGCGAGAGGTTCTTGAACAGCGGCTGCTGCCGCGCCTTCTTTTCGGCGGGCTTGCTGATCTCGGGCTCGACGCGCGGCTCGATGCGCACTTCCTTGCGCGACTTGCGCTTGATCGAATCGCGCTTGCGAACTTCTTCGCGCTCGGCGCGGGCTCGCCGCCCCGCGAACCAGTCGCGGCCCTGGACGACCTTCTCGGCCGACCAGGCGAAAGCGCTCAGGGCGAAACGTCCCGTGCGGTCGACGACGTCGATCCACGACAGCCCCGTGAACAGGGTGATGCCCCCAAGGAAGATGCTCAGGCTGATGAGCACACCGCCCGTCAGGCCCATGGTGCCGACCATGGGCCCGGACAGCACGTCCCCGATGACGCCACCGCCGGGGCTGGATCCGGCATCCGGCGCCTGCATCGAAAGCAGCATGCAGCCGGTCAGCACCGCCAGCAGCAGGCCGGCGGTCCGGACGCTCCACTCCGGCAGGCCCGCGGGTTCGCCGCGCTCGCTCAAGACGCGAAAACCGGCGAAGCCGATCAGCACCGGCGCCGCATAGGCCATGTAGCCGAACAGGACGAGGAACAGGTCGGCCAGCCACGCACCGAAGGCACCGCCGAGGTTATCGATGTCGGAATCGGCGGCCGCCCGCGACCAGCCCGGATCGGACGCGTCGTGGCTGAGCAGGCACAGCAGCAGGTAGACGGCCGCGACGAGAATCAGCAGGAACAACGCCTCGGAGAGGCGCCGTTTCATGGCCAGCGCTGATTCATCGACCTTTTCGCTCTTCTTCGCGCGCTGGCTCACCTGCTATCCCGCATCAAGTTCGATTCGCAATTAACTGATTATGCTTGCTTAAGAGCCGGGTGTACAAGCTCGCCGCCGCGCACGTTCACGCCGCGCGAGAGGGCCTCGACACCTTCCCACTGCGGCCGGGCCATGTGCTGGACGTAGGGCAGGATGGCGGCCGACAGGGCCTGGCTGGAGGTGCGCGGCACCGCGCCGGGCATGTTGGTCACCGCGAAATGGGTCACACCGTCGACCTGGTAGGTCGGATCGGCGTAGGTCGTCGGACGCGTGGTTTCCACGCAGCCGCCCTGGTCCACCGAGATATCGACCACGACCGCGCCCTCGTTCATCGAAGAGATCATCTCGCGCGAAATGACGTGCGGTGCGCGGGCGCCGGTGACCAGTACCGCGCCGATGACCAGGTCGGCCTTCGACACGAATTCCGCGACCGCCTCGCCGTAGGGATACAGGGCTGTCACGTTGGGACCGATGTCCATCATTTCGGCCAGGCGATCCTGGCGCTTGTCGAAGACCGTCACCCGGGCGCCGGAAGAGGCCGCCAGGCGAGCGGAATTGCCGCCGGCGGCACCGGCGCCGAGCACGACCACGTGGCCGCGATCGGCGGCGGGCAGACCGCCCAGCAACACGCCGCGGCCGCCTTCGGGCTGATGCAGCAGGTGCGTGCCGACCTGGACCCCGATACGCCCGGCGATGTTGCTCATCGGCGCGAGCAGGGGCAGGGAGCCGTCGGCTTCCTCGACCGTCTCGAACGCCACGCCGGTCAGGCCGATGTCGAGCAGGCGATCGGTCAGCTTGGGTTCGGCGGCCAGGTGCAGGTAGCAGAACAGCAGGTGGTCGGAACGCAGGTACTGAAGGTCACCCTCGATGGGCTCCTTGACCTTGACCACCAGTTCGGCCTTGCCGTAGAGCGCCTCGGCATCCGGCAGCACCTCGACCCCGACCTGCTGGAAGTCCTCGTCGGAGAAACCACTCTTGCTGCCCGCCCCGGCCTCGATGAAGACCTCGTGCCCGGCCTGGACCAGGTCGCCGCAGGCCGCCGGCACCAGGGCCACTCGGCCTTCCAGGGTCTTGATCTCGCGGGGAATTCCGATACGCATCCTTACTGCTCCTTGAAAACTGCCAGAATAATATGGGCCGGTCGTCGACCGGCCCGCCTTGGATTGGGAGGCGGCCGACCACAAGTCTGTCCCTTTGAATCGCCCGGCCCGAAACGGAGAAATTATACATGTCCGACCCCCGTCATTTCCGGCTGCTGATCCTCGGATCCGGCCCCGCAGGCTACACCGCAGCGATCTACGCCGCCCGCGCCAACCTCGCCCCCGCCGTGATCACCGGCATCGAACAGGGCGGCCAGCTGACCACCACGACCGACGTGGAGAACTGGCCCGGCAGCTATCCCGATCTCCAGGGGCCGGAACTGATGCAGCAGATGGGCGCCCACGCCGAGGCCTTCGACACCGAGATCGTCTTCGATCACATCCACACGGCCGACCTGTCGCACAAACCCTACCGCCTCGAGGGCGACAGCGGCGTCTACACCTGCGACAGCCTGATCATCGCGACCGGCGCCTCGGCGCGCTACCTCGGCCTGCCCTCCGAGGAAGCCTTCAAGGGCCGAGGCGTTTCCGCCTGCGCGACCTGCGACGGCTTTTTCTATCGCGACAAACCGGTGGCCGTCATCGGCGGCGGCAACACCGCCGTGGAGGAGGCCCTCTACCTGGCCAACATCGCCAGCAAGGTGACACTGGTCCACCGCCGCGACGAACTGCGCGCGGAGAAGATTCTCCAGGAACGGCTGTTCCAGAAGGAAGCCGAGGGCAAGGTGGAAATCCGCTGGAACCACGTGCTCGACGAAGTGCTCGGCGACGACGACGGGGTCACGGGCATGCGCATCAATCACGTGCAAAGCGGCGAATCGGAGGACGTCGAGCTCGACGGCGTTTTCATCGCCATCGGGCACGATCCCAACACCAAGATCTTCGAAGGCCAGCTGGAGATGAGCAACGGCTACATCCACATCCGCACCGGGCAGAACGGCATGGCCACGGCCACTTCGGTGCCCGGAGTATTCGCCGCCGGCGACGTGGCCGACCATATCTATCGCCAGGCCGTGACCTCGGCCGGCTTCGGTTGCATGGCCGCGCTGGACGCCGAACGCTACCTTGACGAACAGCAGGACTGAATCGCCGGATCCCGAAAGGCCGTTCTCGAGCATCGGCGAGACGGCCTGGAACGGGCTGTGTGAATCGACCGGCCCGTTCGTCGACTGGCGCTTCCTGGCCAGCGCCGAGGAATCCGGCTGCACCGGCGCGGACACGGGCTGGCGCCCCTGCCCTCTCAGCGAGGCGCGGGATGACGGCGCACTCGTCTGCGCCGCGCCCGCCTGGCTCAAGGATCACTCCCACGGCGAATTCGTGTTCGACTTCGCCTGGGCGCAGGCCTCCGGCCAGGCCGGGATGCCCTGGTACCCCAAGCTGCTGGTCGCCGCGCCCTTCTCGCCCGTGACCGGACCGCGGCTGCTGGGCGCGGCTTCCCACCCGGAGGCCGCCCTCGGCCTGGTCCGGCGCATGGAGTCGCTGGTCGGAGATCGGGGTCTGTGGTCGGCCGGCGTGAATTTCTGCGACGCGGACGACGCCGTCGTGCTGCGCGAAGCCGGCTGGCTGGAGCGATTCGACTGGCAATACCACTGGCACAACGACGGCTACCGCGATTTCGACGAATTCCTGTCCCGTCTGCGCCGCAAGCCGCGCAAGAACATTCGCGCCGAACGCCGGCGCGTACACGAAGAAGGCTGGCGCTTCCGCTGGAGAGACGGCGACTCCCTCGACGAATCCGAGCTGGACCTGGTCGATCGCTGCTACCAGACGACCTTCGCCGTCTACGGCAACCTGCCCTCGCTCAACCGTGACTTCTTCGCAAAAGCCGCGGCTCGCTTCGGCCGGGAGTTCCTCGTCTGCATCGCCGAACTCGGCGGCGAAGATCTCGCCTGCGCGGCATTCTGGCGCGACGCAAAACGCCTCTACGGCCGCTACTGGGGCAGCCTCGTGGAGACCCGGGACGTGCACTTCGAAACCTGCTACTACCAGGGCATCGACTACTGCATTCGCGAAGGACTCGAGTGGTTCGAGCCTGGCGCGCAGGGCGAGCACAAGATCCGCAGGGGCTTTCTGCCGCAGCGGACGCGCTCCTTCCATTACATCCGTCACCCGGGCCTGCGCGAAGGCGTTCGGCGCTGGCTGGCCGCCGAAGGCGAATTCCTCGAGGAGCGGCGCGAGCGGCTCGCGGAACTCGATCCCTTCCGGACCGGGTGATGATCGAGCCGGTGCCCCGACTGGGCGAGTCGCCCGACAGCCCCTTCCCCGATCCGGCGGACTGCCCGCGCGAGGACGGGCTGCTGGCCTGGGGCGGCGACCTCCACCCGACGCGCCTGCTGCGGGCCTATTCGCTCGGCATCTTCCCCTGGTACGAAGCGCCCGGCCCGATTCTGTGGTGGTCGCCGGAGCCGCGCGCGGTGATGCTGCCCGAAGCCATGCACCTGTCCCGGCGATTCCGGCGCACGCTGCGGCAGGGACGCTTTCAGGTGCGTGCCGACACGGCCTTCGACGCCGTCGTGGCCGCCTGCGCAGCGCCCCGGCACGACCAGGACGGCACCTGGATCACCCCGGAGATGCGACGCGCCTACGGCAGGCTTCACGAGCTGGGCCATGCGCACAGCATCGAGATCTTCAGCGAGGAAGGCGAACTGATCGGGGGGCTCTACGGCGTGGCCCTGGGCCGCATCTTCTTCGCTGAATCCAAGTTCCACCGGCGGCGTGACGCCTCCAAGATCGCGCTCGCCGCGCTGATGCGGGCCCTGGCCGAGTGGGAGTTTCTGCTCTGCGACTGCCAGCTCTGGAACCCCCACCTCGAACGGCTCGGCGTGCGCATGCTCTCCGGCGAACTGTTTCGCGCCGCGATCGCCCGGGGTGTTGCCGAGCCGGCCGCCGTCGAAGACTGGCGCTCGGCCATCGACCAAGTCGATTTCAGTCGCTGGTAGGCCCGAACAAGGATTCGATTTCACCGTCGGCCTCGCGCTCGCCGCGCTTGTCGCGGGCCAGCGCCAGGGTGGCGCGGGCCAGCTCGGCGAACAGCCGGGCGCTTTCGGCATCCAGGCCGGAAGCCGCATTCGCCAATCGTCGGCAGGCGCCCGCGTCCCCGCGCTCGATCGGACCGGTCAGGGCTTCGCGCGGCGGCCGCTCGCGCAGGGTGTCGAGCGCGCCCTGCTGCAAGTCACAAAGAATCTCGGCGGCCTGCGCTTCCGGCAACCCCGCCCGGTCCGCCAATTCGCGGGCCAGGTCCTGGATCGTGACCAGGAAATTGCTCGCCGCCACCGTCGAGGCGTGCCAGGCCGACTTGTCGCGAGCGGAAAACGGCAGCCAGCGCCCGCCGGCGGCCTCGAACAGCGGCCGGAGGAGATCCAGCGCCGCGTCATCGCCCTCGGCCACGCACCAGGTACCCTCGAAACGCTCGGCGGCGGACTCCGGATCGGCAAAGGCCCGAACCGGGTGAACCGCGGCGGCCGATGCGCCGAGCCCTGCAAGCACCCCGGCTTCGACCGAACCGGACAGGTGAAAGGCCAGGGCCGGAGGACAGGGACAGACACGCCCGAGTTCATCCGCGGAGTCTGCGAGCACGCCATCGGGCAGTCCGAGCATCAACACGCCGTCGGCAACCCGATCGTCCAATCGCTCGGCGGGCTCGCCGGCGCCCAGGAATTGCGCGGCGCGCCGGGCGCTTGGAAGGCTGCGATTGACGATCAGTCCGGGCCGGACGAGCCCGGTTTCGAGCAGCCGGCGGGCGACTGCCCGCGCCGCCCGACCGCAGCCGAGCACGTGCAGGGCCGGCCTTTCGTTCATCGGGCGGAGTCGAATCGCTCAGGCAATTCGGGGACCCGGCCGGGGCTGCGGGCGAGATACTCGTCGAGCCGTTCCAGGCCGTCGCGGTAGTCACGGCCCACCAGGCCGGGCAGCAGCAGGCCGACATAGCGGCCGACGAGGTCGAGCGCACCGAATTCCATGCGCATGCCCCAGCGGACTTCAAGACCGCCCTCGCCTTCCACGACCTCGAACCAGCTGTCCGCTTCGGTTCCGCCGAGTTCGAGCTTCATGTCGATACGGCTTGGCGCCTCAGCCGAGACGATCCATAGCCGGCTCGCTTCCGACTCCGGCGTTTCGTGCCAGACCAGCGCGGCGCCGACGCCCTGCGCGGGACCTTCGAGCCGCCATTCCATGTCGGGGCGGCGCGCCAGCCAGGGCGACCACTGGCTGAAGTGCCTGAGGTCGGACAGGACTTCGAAGACGATCTCCTGCCGGTGTTCCACCACCCGCGAGCGCTCGACTTCCACGCTCGTCGGCAGCAGAAAGCCGATGACAATCAGGGCCACCACCAGCGCCAGCAGGATGCCGAACAGTTTTCTGATCATGATTGCTACCTCTCGCTACTCACGGCCAGGGATCGCCGGGCCGACGTTCGTGCCGCTCGTCCAGCTCCTCGGGGAATTCCTCTTCCCACTCCCAATCGTAGCGCTTGACCGGCGGTTGGTCGTCGCCGCGAAAGACGAAGGCCAGGATCACGCCGATCATCATGCCGCTGGCGTGCAATTCCCAACTGCTCGAGGCGTTCACCGGCAGCGCGCCCCATAGCATCGACCCGTAAAGGAACCAGATCATCAGGGACACGCCCACCGAACGCAGGTCGCGCTTGAGTATTCCCGAAACGAACACGAAGGCCAGGATGGAATACACCAGCCCGCTGGCCCCGATGTGCAGGCTGGAGCGCCCGATCACCCAGGCCAGGGCCGCGCTGCCCACATACATGACCGGCAGGGCCTTGAGTGCGGAATTCGGGTAGAGGAACAGCATCGCCACCCCGCCGATGAACAGCGGGACGGTGTTGGATGCGATATGGGCCAGGTGCGCGTGCAGCAACGGCGTGGTGGCCAGGCCGAGCAGACCGACGCCCTCGCGCGGACGCAGTCCGAAGCGGGCGAGATCCAGCCCGGCGATCCAGTCGAAGAGGAAGACCGACCACATCACCGCGATGAAGCCGGCGGTCAGGCGGACGGCCAGCCAGAAATTGCGCTGCGCCCGCTTCGAACCGGTGTAGTTCGGATCGGGTCGGTGCAGGTGCATCAGGCTGCGCTGCCCTGCGGCAGGCCGCCGGCCACGACCGAGTGGCAGCGACGGCGGAGCTCGCCCGACTTGTCCTGCGCCAGGCCCGCGGTCTCCAGCGGCGGATGAACGATCATGCGGACCCGCCCCGGCCGGATTCGAAGGCTCCTGGCGGGCAGGATCTCACGCGTGTCGATCACGGTCACCGGCAGGATCGGCAGCTGCTGGTCGACGGCCACCCGGAAGGCGCCCTTCTTGAAAGGCAGCAATTCTCCCGTCCGGCTGCGCGTGCCCTCGGCGAAGAACATCAGCCCGGTACCGGGCTTGAGCCGGCCGACGGCACGATTGATCGCCTCTCGGGCCTGTTCGGGATCGGCGCGGTTGATGAAGATGTGTCCGATGGCACGGCAACCGGCGGCCACGAAGGGAATCCGGCTCAACTCGGCCTTGGCCACCCAGCGCAGGTCGAGGCCGATCCATCCGTAGATGACCGGGATATCGAACTGGCTCTGGTGATTGGCGACCACCACGTAGCTCTGTCCCGCGTCGATATGCTCGAGACCTTCGACTTCCACGCGAACGGGCACCAGCCAGGTCAGCACGCGCCCCCAGGGTACGGCGACCCAGAGATTGGCCAGTCGCGGAGAGACCAGCAGCGCCAGCGGCACGGCCAGCAAGGCACCGAGCAGGGTCGCCAATACGACCAGGGGCACGTAGACGAGCCACTGGTAGAGCGGATAGAGATTCAGCCAGGCGGGCCGGCTCGACGATCGGGAGGTGGTCATACCGGATTATGCTACACAAAAAAGGGGCGTCCGAAGACGCCCCTGTCCGTGTCGATCACGGCATCCGAGAGCCGGATCAGGCCGCTTCCGCGGTCTTGTCCTTGCCGCTCTCGAGCACGCGGCCGTCGCCGCTGCCGATCTCGATCTTGCGCGGCTTCATCCGCTCGGGCAGTTCACGCTGCAGTTCGATGTGGAGCAGCCCGTTCTCCAGGTCGGCACCGGCCACCTTGACGTGGTCGGCGAGCTGGAAACGCCGCTCGAACGAACGATTCGCGATGCCGCGATAAAGGAACTGGCGCTCGCCATTGTCCTCTTCGGACGCTTCCTGCTTGCTGCCCGAGACGGTCAGCGTGTTCTGCTCGGAAACGATATCGAGCTCGTCCCGGCTGAAGCCGGCCACCGCCATGGTGATGCGGTAGCGGTCCTCGCCCAGGGACTCGATGTTGTAGGGCGGATAGCCGTTGCTGTCGACGCGCTGGGCGTTGGACAGCATGTCGGCCAGTCGATCGAAGCCGATGGCCGTGCGGTACAGGGGTGAAAGATCGAACGTGTTCATAACCGTATCCTCCTTGAGAAGCAATCGGTGTTGTCGGTTGACGCCCGCCTGTCTCAGGCCGGGCTCGGTGAGATCCCTTGCGGCGATCTCGGTAATAGAAATAGGCGTCGCCGGCCGGTTTTTCAAGGTTGGGTTGTTTCTAGGTTTCAGGTTTCAGTGTTCAGGTTTCAGGAAAAGACGGGTTCGGGGTTCGGGGTTCGGGGTTCCGGAAAACAAGCGGCTTTGGATATGCCTCGCGGGGAAAGCCAGGCCTCCGTATAGGATCCGGGTCTAACTCACCCCCATTTTCAGATGGCACGTACCTTCCGCGGCGCAGCCGCCCCGCAAACCTTCGACGCTACCCCAGGAATCCGGAACCCCGAACCCGGAACCCCTTCTTCAGGAACCCGGAACGCGTCTTTTCCTGAAACCTGAAACCTGAAACCTGAAACCTGAAACCTGAAACCTGAAACCTCAAACCTGAAACCTCAATACTCGACTTCCACGACCTCGAGCAGACGTTCCCCGGTCGGCGTGCGCACGGATACTTCATCGCCCACCGCCTTGCCCAGCAACGCGCGAGCGACCGGGGAATCAACGGAAATCCAGCCCTTTACAGCATCGGTCTCGTCGGCCCCGACGATGCGGTAGCGCACCTCGCTGCCGTCGAGTTCGGCCAGGGTGACCGTGGCGGCGAAAAAGACCTTGCCGGGGTTGTCGCTGCGCGGCGGGACGGGACGGACCTCGTCGAGACGCTTGCGCAGGTAGCGCACGCGCCGGTCGATTTCCCTGAGCTGCTTCTTGCGGTAGATGTACTCGGCGTTTTCCGAGCGGTCGCCTTCGGCTGCCGCGGCAGAAAGCGCCCGGGTGACTTCCGGGCGCTTCTTTTCCCAAAGGTGTTTCAGTTCATCCTGCAGCTGCCGGTGACCGGCCTGCGTGATGTGCGGACTCCGGGGCAGGACTACAGCCCTCCCTTGGTGAGCTTGACCGGGTCGAGCAGCTCCTCGAGTTCGTCTCGGGTGAGGTCGGTCATTTCGGCGGCCACGTCGAGAATCGGACGACCTTCCGCATACGCCTTCTTGGCGGCCGCGGCACCCTTTTCGTAACCGATGACCGGATTGAGCGCGGTCACCAGGATGGGGTTGCGCGCGAGCGCCTCGCCCAGCCGGTCCTCGCGCACCTTGAAGCTGGCGATGGCGCGGTCGGCGAGCAGGCGCGCGGCGTTGCCCAGGATGGTGAGGCTGTCGAGCAGGCTGGCGGCGACGACCGGCAGCATGACGTTGAGCTGGAAATTGCCCGACTGTCCGGCCACGGTGATCGTGCCGTCATTGCCGATCACGCGCGCGGCGACCATGCAGACGGCCTCGGGGATGACGGGATTGACCTTGCCCGGCATGATCGAGCTGCCCGGTTGCAGGGCCTCGAGCTCGATCTCGCCGAGACCGGCCAGCGGACCGGAGTTCATCCAGCGCAGGTCGTTGGCCATCTTCATCAGCGCCACCGCCAGGGTCTTGAGCTGACCCGAGAGCTCCACCGCGGCATCCTGGCTCGCGATGCCCTCGAACTTGTTGTCGGCGGAGGCGAACTCGAATCCCGTCGACTTGGCCAGGCGAGCGGAGAAGCGGCGGCCGAAGTCCTCGTGCGCGTTGATGCCGGTCCCCACGGCAGTGCCGCCCTGCGGCAGGTAGCGCATGCGCGAGAGCGCGTCGCGAATGCGCTGCTCGGCGCTGGCGATCTGCGCCGCCCAGGTCGCCAGTTCCTGGCCCAGGGTCACGGGCATGGCGTCCATCAGGTGGGTCCGGCCCGTCTTGGCCACCTCTGAGAGGGCTTCGGAACGCTTGCGCAGGGTATCGTGCAGGTGGTGCAGGGCCGGCAGTACGTGTTCGGCCGCCGTCAGACAGGCGCTGACCTGGATGGCCGTGGGAATCACGTCGTTGGAGCTCTGTCCCATATTGACGTGATCGTTTGGATGGATCCCCAACTCCCCGTCGGGATCGGCCAGGTGGGCGATGACCTCGTTGGCGTTCATGTTCGAGCTGGTGCCCGAACCGGTCTGGTAGACGTCAACCGGAAAATGCTCGTCGACTTCGTTGGCTGCGACCCGACCGGCGGCGCGCACGATGGCACGGGCACGATCGGCGTCGAGCAGCTCGAGCTCCTCGTTGGCCTCGGCGCAGGCGGCCTTGATCAGGCCCAGGGCCCGGATGAAGGGTGCGGGCATGCGCTGTCCGCTGACGGGAAAGTTGTTCACGGCACGCTGGGTTTGCGCACCCCACAGGGCGTCGGCGGGCACCTGAAGCTCGCCCATGCTGTCCTTCTCGATACGGAAATCGCTCATGTCTTCGTGTCCAGTGTGAGGCGGTATGTAAACCGGCGATTATAACGCCGCACCCCACCCTTTCTCTCCCGATCCGCCGCGTCCGCATGAGATAATGCGGCCATGATCGACAAGCTGATTGCCTCACTGCGCATCTTCGCGGCCGGCCTGCTGCTGGCCGTCAATTCCGTCGTTCACATCCTGCCCCTGCTGGCAGTCGCACTGGTCAAGCTGGTCGTTCGGGTTCCGACCGTGACCCGCGGCTGCGATCGGACCCTTTCGGCGATCGCGGCGAGCTGGATCGACTTCAACTCCTGGCTTTTCGACACGCTGACTTCGACGAGAATCGAAGTCGAGGGCTTGCCCGAATCGGACACGGGCGGCCAGATGCTTGTGGTCTGCAATCACCAGAGCTGGGTCGACATCCCCGTCCTGCAGAAGCTGTTCAACCGCCGCCTGCCCCTGCTGCGCTTCTTCCTAAAGAGCCAGTTGATCTGGGTGCCCCTGCTGGGCCTGGCCTGGTGGGCGCTGGATTTCCCGTTCATGAAACGCTACACGCGGGCCCAGGTCGAACGAAAGCCGCAGCTGGCCGGACGCGACATCGCCGCCACGCGCCGGGCCTGCAGGAAGTTCATGCGCATCCCCGTGGCCATCGTCAACTTCGTGGAAGGCACCCGGTTCACGGCCGCCAAGCACGCCGCCCAGGACTCGCCCTACCGCCACCTGCTCAAGCCGCGCGCCGGCGGTGTCGCTTTCACGCTGGACGCCATGGGCGAAGCGCTCGACACCCTCGTCGACGTGACCATCGCGTATCCCGACGGGCGTCCCAGCCTGGCCGACCTGTTCGCCAATCGCATTCGCGAGATTCGCGTGCACGTCCGGCGCCTGCCGATTCCCGAACGACTGCGCGGCGGCGACTACCAGGATGACCCGGACTTTCGCCTCGGCATCCAGGAATGGGTCAACCAGCTATGGCAGGAGAAGGACGCCACCCTCGAGGCGCTCAAGGCCGACGCGGCCTGAGCGAGGCTTGCGCCCCCGGGCGCGGGCGGCAAGAATGGCGCCAGGCTCTCACCCCCGGGGAAATTCCATGCCGAAGACCGCCCTCCTGCCGCTGCTGGCCCTGCTGTGCACCACCGCGACCCTCGCGCAGGAAACGCCCGATTCGTGGCACGCCTATATCGACGAAAGCGCGGCCGCCATGCAGGAACGTGTCGTCGAATGGCGCCGCCACTTCCACGCCAATCCCGAGCTGTCCAACCGGGAGTTCGACACCGCAGCGACGGTCGCGCAGTTCCTGCGCTCGCTCGACATGGAAGTGACCACGGGCGTGGCGCACACCGGCGTCGTCGGCGTGCTGCGCGGCGGCCGGCCGGGACCGGTAGTCGGGCTGCGCGCGGACATGGACGCCCTGCCCGTGCCCTCGCGCGTCGACCTGCCCTTCTCGCCGGACGTGACCAGCGAATATCTCGGCGAAGAAGTTCCGGTCTCGCACGCCTGCGGACACGACGCGCACATGGCGATGCTCATGGGCGTGGCGCAGATGCTCGCCGAGCGGCGCGAGTCGCTGCCGGGCACCGTCAAGTTCATCTTCCAGCCGGCTGAGGAAGGCACGCCGCCGGGCGAGGAAGGCGGCGCGGAAATGATGGTCGCCGAAGGGGTGCTCTCCGAGCCGGACGTCGACGTGGTCTTCGGCCAGCACATCTGGGCGCCCGCCCCGGCCGGCCAGATCGGCTACCGGCCCGCCGGCACCATGGCCGCGGCGGACCGCTTCGTGATCACCGTCCACGGCAGCCAGACGCACGGTTCCACGCCCTGGACCGGCGTCGATCCGATCACCACCGCCGCCCAGATCGTGCTGGGACTCAACACCGTCGTCGCCCGCCAGACCGAGCTGACCCGGGCCGCGGCCGTCATTTCGGTCGGCCGGGTCCGGGCCGGCGTGCGCAACAACATCATTCCCGAGGAAGCCGAGCTGATCGGCACCATCCGCACGCTCGACCCGGCCATGCGCGAGAAGATCCACGCCGACATCCGGCGCACCGCCGAACACATCGCCGCCAGCCAGGGTGCAGAAGTCACCGTGGACATCCAGCGCGGCTACCCGGTGACCTACAACGACCCGAAGCTGACAGAGGCGATGGCGCCCAGCCTGCAGCGCGTGGCCGGGGACCGGGCCGTGCGCATCGACGCCCTGACCGCGGCGGAGGATTTCTCCTACTTCCAGCGCGAGGTGCCCGGGCTGTACTTCTTCCTGGGCGCCGCCCCGGCGGACCGGCCGCTCGAGGAAGTCGCACCGCACCACACCCCCGATTTCCGCATCGCCGAAGCGGCCATGCAGACGGGCGTTCGCGCCCTGGCCACCCTGACCATCGACTACATGCTTGGGCACGCTAATTAATTAGACTTTGTTAATATAGGGCAGATTCAAGACCGGAGTAGCCAGCATGTCGCGCGTGACCATCATCGGATCGGGATTCGCCGCCCTGACCGCCGTACGCGAACTTCGCAGGGCCGACCCCGACCTGGGCATCGACCTGGTTTCCCCACGGGCCGAACTCGTGTACTACCCGGGCACGATCTGGATTCCAACCGGCAAACGCCAGGCCGAAGACCTGGTCGTGCCGCTCGAGCGCTTCTTCGAGCGCATGCGCGTCGATCACCACGCCACGCGGGCGACCGGTCTGTCCGAAGATGGCAGGACGCTCCGGACCGAAGCCGGGGACATCGCCAACGACGGCCTGGTGATCGCCTGCGGCGGGCAGTTCCTGCGCAAGCTCCCGGGCATCGAGCACAGCATTCTGCCCTGCGGCGGCCCCGAGGAAATCACCCGCCTGCGCGATCGCCTCCAGGCCATGGCGTCGGGCTCGATCGCCTTCGGCTTTGCCGGCAACCCGAAAGAACCCTCGGCCATGCGCGGCGGACCGGTCTTCGAGTTCCTGTTCGGCATCGACACCTGGCTTAGAAAGCAGGGCCGACGGGATCGATTCACGCTGCACTTCTTCAGCCCGGCCGAGAAACCGGGCCAGCGGCTCGGCGGCAAGGCGGTCGACCGGCTGCTCGAAGAGATGCACAAGCGCGACATCCGCACGCACCTCGGCCACAAGCCCAGGCGATTC
This sequence comes from Wenzhouxiangella sp., assembly GCA_021767625.1. Taxonomy (GTDB): domain Bacteria; phylum Pseudomonadota; class Gammaproteobacteria; order Xanthomonadales; family Wenzhouxiangellaceae; genus Wenzhouxiangella. Next base: position 20,207 of record JAASTB010000001.1, on the reverse strand, counting down.
AGCGAAGACGGCGTCGAAACCGAAGCCGAGTCCTTCGCGGCCGACCTGATCCTGTTCATGCCCGGCATGACCGGCAACGACTGGTTCGACGACACGCCCCTGCCGCGCTCGGACGGCGGCATGATCCGCGCCGACGAACACTGCCGCGTCGATGGCTTCGAGCGCGTCTACGTCGCCGGCGACGCCGGCTCCTTTCCGGGGCCGGGCTGGATGCCCAAGCAGGCGCATATGGCCGACCTGCAGGCCGAGGCCGCGGCAAAAAACCTCCTGGCCGAACTGGCCGGCAAGCCCGCCGAGGCGACCTTCAAGAGCGAACTGATGTGCATCGTCGATCTCTACGATCGCGGCATCCTGGTCACGCGCAGCGCAAGCGGGAATCGCGTCCTCCCGCCCCTGCGGGCCATGCACTGGGCCAAGCGCCTGTTCGAGTGGCGATACCTGCGGCAATATCGCTGACCTGCACCAAGGGACAATGGCCCGGCGCGACGTTCTGATTCAGTCTGGAGACGAACCCGAACACGCCCCGACAACATGCTTCGAACGCTCCTGATTCTGCTGCTGCTTGCCGCCACACCCGCGCTCGCCGGCGGCATGCTCGTCGAAAAGCGTGAGTTCGTCACCGAGGACTTCACTACCTTCGGCGGCGAGACCATTCCCGAAGTCCGCGTCGGCTGGGAGGCCTACGGTGAACTCAACGCGGCGCGCGACAACGTCATCCTCGTCACGCACTTCTTCTCCGGCACCTCACACGCGGCCGGCCGCTACCACCCCGACGATAACGAGCCGGGCTACTGGGACGCCATCATCGGGCCGGGCAAGGCCATCGACACCGACCGCTTTTACGTCGTCAGCGTCGACACCCTGGCCAACGCCAACGTGCACGACGAGCACGTCATCACCACCGGACCGGCCACCATCAATCCGGAAACGGGCGAACCGTGGGGGCTGGACTTTCCGGTCGTAACCATCCGCGATTTCGTGGAAGTCCAGAAGCGCCTGCTCGACTCGCTGGGGATCGAACGCCTGCACGCCGTCATCGGTGCCTCGATGGGCTCCTTCCAGGCCCTGGAGTGGGCCGTGGCCTACCCGGAACGCGTCGAGCGCATGGTCTCGGTGATCGGGGGCGGACGCATGCATGCCTGGGAGATCGCGCGGCTCGAGCACTGGGCGAATCCGATCCGCCTGGATCCCGACTGGCGTGGCGGCGACTACTACGGCCATGAGCGACCGATCGAAGGCCTGACCGCCAGCCTGATGCTCATCACCCAGGACGCCCTGCACCCGGACTTCTTCGAGATGCAGTTCCCGGACCACCGCAACCTGCCCGCCGAAGCGCTGGAAAGCCTCGACGGCGGCTTTGCCGTCACCGACTGGCTGCGCGAACAGGCCCGGCAGCGCGCCACGGTCTCGGACGCCAACCACGTTCTCTATCTCACCCGCGCCAGTCAGCTTTTCGTCGCCGGTCACGGCGATGACCTCGCGGGGGCCGTTGATCGCGTGAAGGCCCGAACCCTCTTCCTTCCGGCGGGCGGCGACCTGCTGCTCAGGCCGGCGCTGGCGCAGGAGGCGCACGAGCTGCTGGTCCGGGCAGGCAAGGACTCCGGGCTGGTCCGACTGGACGGCAAGATGGGACACCTAGACGGCGTGACCGCGATCGATCAGGCGGCCGACCGGCTAAGCATCTTTCTGGGGGAATGACGCGCGAGCGGGGGCGTCGAAGGGGCAATCCCGATGGCGTGCTGCGGTATCATTGAGGATTGCCCGAATCGACGCGCATGATCCAATGGATACCCACGCCCTGACCGCCCTCTCGCCCCTGGACGGACGCTACGCCGGCAAGCTCGCCGGACTGCGCTGGCTCGCCTCCGAAGCCGGCCTGATTCGTCACCGCGTGCGCGTGGAAGTGGCCTGGTTCAAGTCCCTGGCGGCCGAGCCGGCTTTCACCGCACTGCCCGAGCTCGCGCGCGAGGACCGGGAATTTCTCGACCGCCTGGTCGATGAGTTCGGCGAGCTCGACGCCGCCGCGGTCAAGGCGATCGAGCAGACCACCAATCACGACGTCAAGGCAGTCGAATACTGGCTCAAGGAACGCCTGACCGAGCGCGAATCGCTCAGGCCCTACACCGAGTTCGTGCACTTCGCCTGCACCTCCGAGGACATCAACAACCTCGCCTGGGCGCTGATCATCAAGCACTCGGTGGTCGAGGAACTCGATCCGCTGCTGGCGCAGATCGACAAGCGCCTGGCCGCCATGGCCAAGGACACGGCCGGGATGCCGATGCTCTCGCGCACGCACGGCCAGACCGCCTCCCCGACGACGTTGGGCAAGGAGATGGCCAACGTGGTCTTTCGCCTGCGCCGCCAGCGCCGCGCCCTCAACCAGGTCGAGATCACCGGCAAGATCAACGGCGCGGTGGGCAACTTCAACGCCCACATGACCGCCTGCCCCGACGTCGACTGGCCGGCCCTGGCGCGCGACTTCGTGGAGGATCTCGGGCTGGTGTGGAACCCCTACACCACGCAGATCGAACCGCACGACATGATCGCCGAGGCAGCGCATGCGTTGATGCGCATCAACACCGTGCTGCTGGATTTCGCGCGCGACGCCTGGGGCTACGTCTCCTGGGGCTACTTCCGCCAGAAGCTCGTCGAAGGCGAAGTCGGCTCCTCGACCATGCCGCACAAGGTCAACCCGATCGATTTCGAAAACGGCGAAGGCAATCTCGGACTGGCCAACGCCCTGCTCGACCACCTTGCAGGCAAGCTGCCGGTCTCCCGGTTCCAGCGAGACCTCACGGACTCGACCGTGCAGCGCTCGCTGGGTTCGGCCTTCGGCTACTGCTCCCTGGCGTGGCAGTCGATCCTCAAGGGTCTCGACCGCATCGCGCCCAACGAACAACGCCTGGCCGAGGACCTCGAACGCGCCTGGGAAGTGCTGGCCGAAGCGGTGCAGACCGTCATGCGCCTGCACGGCGTGCCGGAACCCTACGAAAAGCTCAAGGCCCTGACCCGTGGCCGCGGCATCGACCAAAAGAGCATCCGGCAATTCATTGCCGAACTCGACATTCCCGAAGCCGACCGCGACCGGCTACTCGAACTCGCACCTTCGACCTATATCGGAAACGCGATGCAGATGGCGCGCGACATCGATCGCTACGTATAGGCCCAGCGCATCCCGAATCGCCGCAAAACGGAGCAATATCGGCACATTCGGCCCAATCGATTCCCTGCCGCCGTTATAATCAGCGGTCTTTGACTGGGCACCCGACCTAAGCCGCGCGCGCCATGACCGATTTCTTGAAGGAGCAGTACCGGAACTCCCATCTTTCCGGCGGTAACGCCGACTATGTGGAGGCCTTCTACGAAGCCTGGCTGGATGATCCCGAATCCGTCCCCGAGAACTGGCAGAAACTGTTCTCCCAGCTGTCGGATTCGGTCGATACCGAGACCCGCCACCGCCAGATCGAGGCCCACTTCCAGGCCATGGCCGCAAACGGCCACTACAGCGCGGGCACCGCGGCCGAGGACTTCAAGCAGGCCGGCGTCCTGCGCCTGATCAACGCCTACCGGGTGCGCGGCCACCAGCGCGCCCAGCTCGACCCGCTCGGCATCAGCGAGCGCCCGCAGGTCCCGGACCTCGAGCTCGGTTTCCACAGCCTCGACGAGTCCGATCTCGATACCAAGTTCCACAGCGGCTCTCTGGCCGGCCCCGATCACCTGCCGCTCAGAGACATCGTCGAGACCTGCCGCGAAACCTACTGCGGCAGCATCGGTGTCGAGTACATGCACATTACCGACACCAACCAGCGCCGCTGGCTGCAGCAGCGCCTGGAGGGCGCGCGCGGCAACTACACGCCGGAGGCCGAGGAGCGTCGCCGCCTGCTCGACAAGCTGTCCTCCGCCGAAGGTCTCGAGAAATACCTGCACTCGAAGTATGTCGGCCAGAAGCGCTTCTCGCTGGAAGGCGGCGAGAGCATGATCCCGCTGCTCGACACCCTGATTCGTCACACCGGCAGCCAGGGCGTGCGCGAGATGGTCATCGGCATGGCCCATCGCGGTCGGCTCAACGTGCTGGTCAACATCCTGGGCAAGAGCCCGCGCGACCTGTTCGCCGAATTCGAGGGCAAGATCGCCGCCGACGACCCGAATCGCTCGGGCGACGTGAAATACCACATGGGCTTCAGTTCCGACGTACCCACGCCGGGCGGCCCGATGCACCTGGCACTGGCCTTCAACCCCTCGCACCTGGAAATCGTCAACCCCGTGGTGGCCGGCTCGGCGCGTGCGCGCCAGACCCGCCTTCGCGACGACCGTCGCGAGCAGGTCCTGCCCGTGCTCGTGCATGGCGACGCGGCCATCGCCGGCCAGGGCGTCAACATGGAATTGCTCAACATGTCGCAGGCGCGCGGTTTCGCCGTCGGCGGCACCTTCCATGTCGTCGTCAACAACCAGATCGGCTTCACCACCTCGAATCCGCTCGACGCGCGTTCGACCCTGTACTGCACCGAAGTCGCCAAGATGGTCCAGGCCCCGATCCTGCACGTCAACGGCGACGATCCCGAAGCCGTGCTGTTCGCCACGCGCGTTCTCGCCGACTTCCGCCGCGAGTTCAAGAAGGACGTCGTGCTCGACCTGGTCTGCTATCGCCGCCTCGGCCACAACGAAGCCGACGAGCCGGCCGCCACGCAGCCGCGCATGTACGAGACCATCCGCAAGCTCGATCCGGTGCGCAAGCAGTATGCCGACGAACTGATCAGGGAAGGCCTGGTCGACAAGAAAACCATCGACAAGGCAAACGAGGGCTATCGCGACAAGCTCGACGCCGGCGAACCGGTCGTCGACCTGCTCAGCGAGGACGAAGCGATCGAGACCGTCGACTGGGATCCGTACCTCGACGGCGACTGGCGCGAAGAGGTCACCACCGGCATCGATGCCGCAAGCATCCGCGAACTGTCCGACCGCCTGACCACCCTGCCCGAGGGCTTCGAGCTGCACAAGCAGGTGCAGCGCATCATCGACTCGCGCAAGAAGATGGCCGCCGGTGAATCCCCCATGGACTGGGGTTTCGCCGAAACCATGGCCTACGCCACCCTGATCGAGGGCGGTCACGGCCTGCGCCTGGTCGGCCAGGATTCCGGCCGCGGCACCTTCTTCCATCGTCACGCCGTCCTGCACAACCAGGCCGACGGCACGTCCATGCTGCCGCTGCAGCAGTTCACCGACGATCCGCGTCGCGTGACGGTTATCGATTCGCTGTTGTCCGAGGAGGCGGTGCTCGGCTTCGAGTACGGCTACGCCACGGCCGAACCGTCCACCCTGACGATCTGGGAAGCCCAGTTCGGCGACTTCGTCAACGGCGCGCAGGTGGTCATCGACCAGTTCATCGCCTCCGGCGAGGCCAAGTGGGGCCGACTGTGCGGCCTGGTCATGTTCCTGCCGCACGGCTACGAGGGCCAGGGTCCGGAGCACTCCTCGGCGAGGCTGGAGCGATTCATGCAGCTTTGCTCGGGCGCCAATATCCAGGTCTGCGTGCCCACCCTGCCCTCGCAGATGTTCCACATGCTGCGCCGGCAGATGCTGCGCCGGTTCCGCAAGCCGCTGATCGTGATGACGCCCAAGTCGTTGCTGCGACACAAGGCCTCGACCTCGTCGCTCGACGATCTCGAGAAAGGTCACTTCCAACTGGTCATCGACGACCCGGCCGGGCCCGATCCGAAGAAGGTCGAACGCGTCGTGTTCTGCGCCGGCAAGGTCTACTTCGACCTCGCCAAGCAGCTCGAAGAGGACGAGGTCGACAACGTCGCGCTGGTCCGCGTCGAGCAGCTCTATCCCTTCCCGCGCGAGGAAGTGCAGGCAATCATCGCGCGCTACGACAAGGCCGGCGAGGTGGCGTGGTGCCAGGAAGAGCCCATGAACCAGGGCGCCTGGTTCCAGATTCGCCATCACCTCCAGGCCTGCATCCGCGACGGCCAGGAACTCGGCTACGTCGGCCGCCACGGCTCGTCGTCCCCGGCCGTTGGCTACTATCAGGTCCACCTCGAACAACAAAAGCGCCTGGTCGGCGAGGCGCTGACCCCAGGCAAATTCACGGAGTAAGTAACCCATGAGCGTTGAAGTCAAAGTCCCCAACCTGCCCGAGTCCGTTTCGGACGCGACCGTCGCCAAGTGGCACAAGAAGCCCGGCGACGCGATCGAGCGCGACGAGAACCTGGTCGATCTGGAAACCGACAAGGTGGTGCTCGAAGTGCCGGCCCCGGCCGACGGCGTGCTCAAAGACATCAGCGCCGAGGAGGGCGAAACCGTCACCGAGGGCCAGGTCCTGGGCCTGATGGAAGAAGGCGAAGCGCCGAGCAAGTCGGAGGAAGACGAGTCCGCCGACGAAGGCGAGGAGGCATCCGACGACAAGGCCGAAAAGGATTCCGGCGAAGGCAAGAAGAGCGACGGCGGCGGGGAGAAGAAGTCCGGCCGCTCCAAGGATGCCGAGAAAGACCTGCCCCCCTCGGCCCGCCGCATGGTCGCCGAGAACGACCTCGACGCCAGCCAGATCGAGGGCAGCGGTCGCGGCGGTCGCGTGACCAAGGGCGACGTGATGAGTCACATGGCCGGCGGCGCCACCGGCCCGCGCCCGGAAGAACGCGTCAAGATGTCGCGACTGCGCTCGCGCATCGCCGAGCGCATGAAGGAGGCCCAGAACACCGCCGCCATCCTGACCTCCTTCAACGAGGTGGATCTCAAGGCGGTCATGGACATCCGCAGCCGCTACAAGGAAGACTTCCAGAACAAGCACGGCATCAAGCTCGGCTTCATGTCCTTCTTCGTGAAAGCCGCCTGCGAAGCGCTGCAGAAGCATCCGGTGGTCAACGCCTCGGTCGACGGCGACGAGATCATCTACCACGGTTACCAGGACGTGGGCATTGCCGTATCCACCGATCGCGGCCTGGTCGTACCCGTCTTGCGCGACGCGCACCGCATGGGACTGGCCGAAATCGAACAGGGCATTGCCGACTACGCCGAGAAGGCGCGCAAGGGCACGATCCAGCTCGACGACCTCCAGGGCGGCACGTTCACCATCACCAACGGCGGCGTGTTCGGCTCCCTGCTTTCCACGCCGCTGCTCAACATGCCGCAGAGCGCCATTCTGGGCATGCACACCATCAAGGAGCGCCCGGTCGCCATCGACGGCGAGATCGTCATCCGCCCGATGATGTACATCGCCCTGTCCTACGATCACCGCATCATCGACGGCAAGGACGCCGTCCAGTTCCTGGTGGCGATCAAGGAAGCCCTGGAAGACCCGGCGCGCATGCTGCTGGGCCTTTGAGAAGACATTGTCCACAGATGAACTAAGGACGAACACAGATAAAACAAAGGAACCACGGAATACACCGAAGACACGGAAACTCTCTTGAAATAATCCGCCTGGGTCATTGTCCTGGCTGCTGCACTGGAAATTCACTTTTTTCAGTGCATTCCGTGTCTTCCGTGGTTCCCAAAGTTTTTATGGTCTGCGTCATTCTGAGTTCATCTGCGGTTACATGACCGATTGGAGCAAAGGAAAACGAAATGGCTGACAAGGAATTCGACGTAATCGTGATCGGCGGCGGACCCGGCGGGTACGTGGCCGCCATCCGCGCCGCGCAACTCGATCTCAAGGTCCTGATGGTCGACGATCGCAAGGGCAAGGACGACAAGCCCGCGCCGGGCGGCACCTGCCTGAACATCGGCTGCATCCCCTCCAAGGCGCTGCTGGATTCCTCCAAGCACTTCGCCCACGTGCGCGACGATTACGCCGAGCACGGTATCCAGGTCAAGGACGTCAGCATCGACGTCGGCCAGATGCTCAAGCGCAAGGACCAGGTGGTCAAACAGCTCACCGGCGGCGTGACCCAGTTGCTCAAGGCCAACAAGGTGGAGTTCGTCAACGGCCGCGGCAAGCTCAAGGCCGACCGCGAAGTGGAACTGACCCCGCACGAGGGCGACCCCTACTCGGTCAAGGGCAAGCACGTCATCCTGGCCGCCGGATCGGTGTCCTTCTCGATCCCGAACGTGGAGATCGACAACGAAGCGATCGTCGACAATATCGGCGCGCTCGAATTCCAGGACGTGCCGGAGAAGCTCGGCGTAATCGGCGCCGGCGTGATCGGCCTGGAAATGGGCAGCGTCTGGTCGCGACTGGGCAGCGAAGTCATGCTCTTCGAAGCCCTCGACGAATTCCTGCCGGCCATCGACAAGGACGCCTCGCGCGTGGCCGCCCGCGAGTTCAAGAAGCAGGGCCTCGACATTCGCCTGGGCACCAAGGTCTCCGGCGCCGAGGTCAAGGACGGCAAGGTCACGGTCACCTTTGAAGACTCCGACGGCGAGCACAGCGAGACCTTCGACAAGCTGCTCGTCGCCGTCGGCCGCAAGGCCGCCAGCGAAGGGCTTCTGGACGACGACTCCGGCGTCAAGTTGACCGATCGCGGCCAGGTCGAAGTCGACGACCACTGCCGCACCGCCGTCGAAGGCGTGTGGGCCATCGGCGACCTGGTGCGCGGCCCCATGCTCGCCCACAAGGCCTCCGAAGAAGGCATCGCGGTGGCCGAGACCATCGCCGGCGGCCACGGCCACTTCGGCCTGGACACCGTGCCCTGGGTCATCTACACCGACCCGGAAATCGCCTGGGTGGGCAAGACCGAAAAGCAGCTGGCCGAAGAAGGCGTGGAATACCGCGCCGGCAACTTCCCGTTTGCCGCCACCGGCCGCGGCCTGGCCATGGGCCACGCCCCCGGCACGGTCAAGGTCATTGCCGACGCCGAAACCGACCGCGTGCTGGGCGTGCAGATCGTCGGTCCCAATGCCTCGGAACTGATCGCCGAGTGCGTGGTGACGATGGAGTTCGCCGGCGCCAGCGAAGACCTGGCCCGCATCATCCATGCCCACCCGACCCTGTCGGAGGCCGTCCACGAGGCCGCCCTGGCCGTGGACAAGCGGGCCATTCACAAGGCGAACTGAGAACCTGTGCTTCGTGGTCGGTAGTCCGTGCCCTGAGCGCCGGACTACCGACCACGGGCTACGGACTACGGACGACCCAGCCCGATCATGAGCAACTCCATTCCCGACACCTTCCGCGCCTTCCGGATCAGCGACGACGAGGACGGCTACCGCGGCGAGCTGGTCGAGCAATCGATCGACGAACAGTCGCACGGCGATGTCGTTATCGAGGTTGCCTACTCCAGCGTCAACTACAAGGACGCCCTGGCCGGAACCGGCAAGGGCAAGATCCTCCGCAAGTTCCCGCTCAACGGCGGCATCGACGCTGCCGGGACGGTGGTGCAATCCGATCACGTCGACTTTTCCGAGGGCGACGAAGTCCTGATCACCGGCAGCGGCCTGTCGGAAACCCGCGACGGCGGCTACAGCGAGTACCTCCGGGTACCTTCCGAGTGGCTTGTTCCCCTGCCCCGCGGACTGAGCCTGCACGAGGCAATGATCCTCGGCACTGCCGGGTTCACCGCCGCTCTGGGCCTGTGGCGGATGGAAGCCAACGGCCAGAACCCCGACATGGGCTCGATCGCGGTCACGGGCGCCAGCGGCGGCGTCGGATCGCTGGCCTGCGATATCTATGCGGCCGCCGGCTACGAAGTCACCGCAATCTCGGGCAAGGAAGACGAATTCGAGTGGCTGCACGAACTCGGCGCTTCCCAGTGCATCTCGCGGCACGAGCTCTACTGGCCCGAGTCGCCCCTGGCCTCGGCACAGTTCGCCGGCGCGCTCGACAACGTGGGCGGCGACATGCTGTCCGGGCTCACTCGCGTGATCAAGCCCTGGGGCAACATCGCGTCCTGCGGCATGGCCGGAGGCATCGGCCTGAACACCACCGTAATGCCCTTCATCATCCGCGGCATCACGCTGCTGGGCATCAATTCCGCCGGCTGCCCCTATCGGATCCGCAAGGAGCTGTGGGAGCGCCTGGCCGGCGACTGGAGGCCGCGCCACCTCGACCGGATCGCTGCCGACACCATCGACCTGGACGACCTGTCCGGGGCTTTCGATCAGCTCCTCTCCGGCGGCGGAAAGGGCCGGATCGTGGTACGCGTCGCCGCGTCCTGAAGACGCATCCAAGGGGGGACCTGTCGCCCGGGTTTCGGGTATGATGGTTCCGATTCGAGCTTGAGCAACACAACTTTCAAGAAGGGATTCCCATGGCCAAGATTCTGATCGTAGACGACTCCGAGACTCACCTGTACTCGCTCCAGAAGATCGTCGAAGGCGGGGGCCACGAGGTCATCACCGCCTCCAGCGGCGAGGAAGGTGTCGAGCAGGCCAAGGCCCACGTGCCCGACGTCATCCTTATGGATATCGTCATGCCCGGACTCAACGGCTTCCAGGCCACGCGCCGCATCGCCAAGGAAGAGTCGACCGCGAACATTCCGATCATCTTCGTGACCACGAAGGACCAGGAAACCGACCGCATCTGGGGCATGCGCCAGGGCGCCGCTGCCTACATCACCAAGCCGGTCGACAAGAAAGAGCTTCTCAAGGCCATCGACAGCGCGCTCGGCGGCTGAACGAGACTCCAGCCATGACGGTAACCGTTGGGGACCGCGTCCCCGAAGCGACCCTGACCGTGATGACGCCGGAAGGCCCTTCCGGCCAGTCGACCACGACCCTTCTCGGCGCCGGCACGACGGTCCTTTTCGCCGTGCCCGGCGCATTCACTCCGACCTGCTCGGCCAGGCACCTGCCGGGCTTCGTCGAACGCGCCGAAGAAATTCGCGCCGCCGGCGTCGACCGCATCGTGTGCATGGCGGTCAACGATGTCTTCGTCATGGACGCCTGGGGCAAATCCGTGGGCGTGGGCGAAGCCATCGTCATGGCGGCCGACGGCAACGGCGAATTCACGCGCGCCCTTGGCCTGGAAATGGACGCCAGCGGATTCGGAATGGGCAAGCGCGCCCAGCGCTTCGCCATGATCGTGCAGGACGGCGTCATCAAGCATCTGATGGTCGAAGGTCCCGGCGAATTCCGGGTCTCGAGCGCCGACAGCGTCCTGGAACGGCTCGACTCCGGCGACTGAGGGCCCGCCTCAGCCGCCGCCCGGATAGCGGACCGGGTTGACGCCCTGGGGCTCGATCCAGCCGAGCTGGAAAGCAATCCACAACAGGATCACCAGACCCAGCGAGAGCCCTACGCGCCAGCTCAGGCGTCGCACGGTGCGTTCACCCTCTCCTGAATCCTTGACCAGAAAATAGAAGCTGGACGCCAGGGTGTACAGGATGACGAGGAAAGCAGCGATGATCAGGACTTTGCTGAGCAAGGTAGAGCTCCGGGCTGAGTGTTGCGTCGATTATAATGCCGTCCCGTCATGAGCAGGCCCTCGTCCTTCATCATTCGCTGGTTGCCGCACCTTGCGGCCGTTCTCGTCATTCTGATGTGCGCGCGACTGGCCGCCTGGCAGTTCGACCGGGCGGACGAAAAACGCGACCTGATGCAGGCCTGGGAACAGGCCGCAGAAATCGCCCTCGACGAGCCACTGCCCGCTGATGCGGCCTATGCCCAAGTGCGCGCCACGGGCAGCTTCGAGCCGTCCCGCAACGTCTTGCTCGACAATCAGATTCGCGCCGGCCAGGCAGGTGTGCACGTATTCACGCCGTTTCGTCCCGACGGCATGGACCGGAGCTGGCTGGTCAACCGCGGCTGGCATCCGCTTGCTTCCAGGCAGGCCCCCCTGCCCCGGGTCGAGGCCCCCGAGACTGCCGTCTCGATCAGCGGCCGGCTGACCAGCCCGCCGCGCGTCGGACGCCAACTGGGCGAAGCCCGTCCCCTCGATGCAGACGACTGGCCCAACCTGGTCACCTATCTCGACCTCGACCGCGTCGAGGAGGCGCTCGGTTCGGAACTCGCCGACCGCGTGATCCTGCTCGACCCGGCACACCCCGCGCACCTGACCGGAGACGAATGGCGCCCGGTCAATTTCGGACCCGACCGCCATCTCGCCTACGCCTGGCAGTGGATCACGATGGCGGCCGCGGTGTTTCTCATCTGGGTCGCACTGACCTGGCGCAAGATTCGGAAATCATGAAGAAGACCACCATTTTCGCCGTCCTGGCCCTCTTCCTCGCCCCCGTGGTGATCGCGATACTGCTCAACAGCCAGTGGCTCGACTGGCGCCCCGGCAGCACCCGCAACTACGGCGAGCTGCTCCAGCCGGCCGTGCGACTGCCCGAGTTCGAGCAGAAGACCGCCGCCGGCGAAACCGTGACCCGCGAAACCCTGGCCGGCCAGTGGCAGCTGCTGCACTACCGTGCGGCCGGCTGCGACGACGCCTGCCTGGAAGACCTCTACTGGCTGCGTCAGATCCGTCTCGGCCAGGACCGCCACCAGCCGGAAGTGGCCCTGATGTTCGTCACGCCGGGAGAAGTCGACGAAGAGACCCTCGCCGAAATTCACGAGTTGGCCGACGACTATCGCGTCTTCGAAGGCGACGCCGGCAGCGCCCTGTCCCCGGCCCTGCCGGACGCCGGGCTCGAGGCAATCAGCTACATCGTCGACCCCAAGGGCCATATAATATTGCGTTACCCGCAGGATGCGGACCTCAACGGCATGCGACGGGATCTCTCGCGCCTGCTCACCTGGACGCAGACCGGGCCCGAGTAGGCCCGTTTCCCTGGCTTACCGACCACCCTCCGACGAGCGGACATGACGGCAGCGACTGCATCAATCTGGCAGCGAACGCGCTTCTTTCTGGGCCTGTGCAAGCTGCGGGTGGTCGCGCTGATCGTCTTCACTGCCATCGTCGGCATGGCCCTGGCCACGCCCGGCATGATCCCGCTCCACGCGCTGGTATGGGGCACGCTGGGCATCGGTATGGCGGCGGCAGCGGCGGCGGCCATAAACCACCTGCTCGACGAGCGCGCCGACCGCATCATGGCGCGGACCCGCAACCGCCCCCTGCCCACCGGCCAGGTCAATCGCAAGCAGGCGCTGACCTTCGCCCTGCTGCTGGCGGCGGTGTCGATGGTGATCCTCACCGTGCTGGTCAACCCGCTCACCGCGGTGCTGACTTTCGCCAGCCTGATCGGCTACGCCGTGATCTACACCGCCTGGCTCAAGCGCGCCACGCCCCAGAACATCGTCATCGGCGGGGCCGCGGGTGCCGCACCGCCCGTCCTGGGCTGGGTCGCCGTGACCGGTGACATCCACGCCCACGCCCTGATCCTGTTTTTGATCATCTTCGTGTGGACGCCGCCCCACTTCTGGGCGCTTGCCATCCACCGGCGCGAGGACTACGCCTCGGCCGACGTGCCCATGCTGCCCGTCACCCACGGCGTGAAGTTCACGCGCTGGCAGATCCTGTTCTATACGATCATCCTGGTGCTCGTCACGCTACTGCCGTGGCTGACGGGGATGAGCGGCCTGGCCTACCTGGTCGGCGCTACGATCCTCAATATCGGGTTCCTCGGCTACGCGATCGCCATCATGCGTTCGAAGAACGAGCAACTCGCCATGAGCATGTTCAACTATTCGGTCGTCTACCTGATGGCCCTGTTCGCCTTCCTGCTGATCGACCACTACCTGTTCAAGACTTCCGCGCAAGGACTGCTTCTGCAATGACCGACAACCGGAACACCAACACGCCGCTGCATCGCCTCGAGTCGCACGACGATTTCGTCGGCCGCCACATCGGCCCCGATTCCGCGGACCAGCGCCGAATGCTGGACACGGTCGGCTGCGATTCGCTCGAATCGCTCGTTCTCGAGACCATGCCGGGCAGCATCCGCAGCGAACGCCCGCTTTCGCTTCCCGACAGCGACAACGAAGAACGCGTGCTCGAGAGCATTCGCGGGATGGCCTCGCACAACAGCGTGGCCCACTCGATGATCGGGCTGGGCTACCACCCGACGCTGACGCCGCCGGTCATTCTGCGCAACGTGCTGGAAAACCCGGGTTGGTACACCGCCTACACGCCCTACCAGGCGGAGATCTCCCAGGGGCGCCTGGAAGGCATGCTCAACTTCCAGCAGATGATCATGGATCTTACGGGCATGGAACTGGCCAATGCGTCGTTGCTCGACGAAGCTACCGCGGCGGCCGAAGCCATGGCCATGCTCAAGCGCGTCAACCGCAAGAACAAGAGCGATGTCTTTCTCGTCGACGCCAACTGCCTGCCCCAGACCATCGATGTCGTCATCAGCCGTGGGCGCCACATGGGCATTGATGTCCAGGTTCGCGAGAACCTGCATTCGGCCGTGGCCAACACCGACTGCTTCGGCATCCTGGTTCAGTACCCCGGTGCCAACGGCGCCGTCGAGCCCATCGGCGAGCTGGTCGAAGTGGCGCACGATCGCGGTGCCCAGGTCGCAGTAGCAACCGACCCAATGGCCCTGCTGATGCTCGAATCGCCCGGCCGGGCCGGAGCCGACGTGGTGGTCGGCAGCGCCCAGCGCTTCGGCGTGCCGATGGGCTACGGCGGCCCGCACGCAGCCTTCTTCGCCACTCGCGAGGACTACCGGCGCAGCGTCCCCGGGCGGATCATCGGCGTCTCCAAGGACCGCCACGGCAATGCCGCACTGCGCATGGCCCTGCAGACCCGCGAGCAGCACATTCGCCGTGAGAAGGCCATGAGCAACATCTGCACGGCCCAGGCCCTGCTGGCGGTGATGGCCGGCTTCTACGCCGTCTGGCACGGACCGGAGGGCCTGAAGAAGATCGCCCGCCGCATTCACCGCCAGACCTGCATCCTGGCGCGCGGCATCGTCGACGCCGGCTTCGAGCTCGAAAGCGAGCACTTCTTCGACACCCTGTCGGTTCGCGTCGACGAGCCCGACCGCCAGGCTCTGTTGCACCGGGCCCAGCAGGCCGGCATCAACTTGCGCGCGGACCGCGACGGCTTCATCGGCATCAGCCTCAACGAACAGACCCGCCGTCGGCACCTCTCGTCACTGCTGGGCATCTTCCGCGGTAACAAGGCCGACGACATCGCCACGCTCGATGAGGGTCTCGATGCCGACTTCCAGGCGATCCCGCAGGCCCTGCGGCGGCAAACGCCATACCTCGAGCACGAGGTGTTCGAGCGCTACCACTCCGAAACGGAGATGCTGCGCTACCTCAAGCGCCTGGAGAATCGCGATCTCAGCCTGGCCCACGCGATGATCCCGCTGGGCTCTTGCACCATGAAACTCAATGCCACCGCCGAGATGATTCCGATCACCTGGCCGGAGTTCGCCGAGCTCCATCCCTTCTGCCCCTGGGACCAGGCGCGCGGCTATCACCAGCTGATCGACGAGCTGGAGGGAATGCTGCGCGAGATCACCGGCTTCGACGCCGTCTCGTTGCAGCCCAACGCCGGTTCGCAGGGCGAGTATGCCGGGCTGCTGGCGATCAAGGGATGGCACGAAAGCAACGGCGATCACGAACGCAACGTCTGCCTGATCCCCTCTTCCGCGCACGGAACCAACCCCGCCAGCGCGCAGATGACAGGCATGGACATCGTCGTGGTCAAATGCGACAAGCAGGGCAACATCGACCTCGACGACCTCTCCTACAAGATCGAGGCGCACAAGGATCGTCTTGCGGCCCTGATGATCACCTACCCGTCCACGCACGGCGTGTTCGAGGAGGACGTCGTCAGCATCTGCGAGCAGGTCCGCAAGGCCGGCGGTCTCGTCTACCTCGACGGCGCCAACCTCAATGCCCTGGTCGGCTGGTCGCGGGTGGCGCAGTACGCCGACGTCTGCCATCTCAACCTGCACAAGACCTTCTGCATTCCGCACGGCGGCGGCGGCCCGGGTATCGGCCCGATCGGCGTGCGCGAACACCTGATTCCTTTCCTGCCCGGCCACGGCAGCGGCCTGCTCGGCCCGGAGTTCGGCGCCAACCCGCCGATTGCCGCGGCCCCCTGGGGCAGTGCGGGCATCCTGCCCATTCCATGGGTCTACATTCGTCTCATGGGCGCCGACGGCCTGCGCCGGGCGACCGAAGTGGCCATCCTCAACGCCAACTACATCGCCAAGCGCCTGGAAGGTCACTACGACATCCTCTACACGGGGCGTAACGGCCGGATCGCGCACGAATGCATCATCGACCTGCGCCCATTCAAGGACAGCGCCGGCATCACCGAGGAAGACGTGGCCAAGCGCATGATCGATTACGGATTCCACGCCCCGACCATGTCCTGGCCGGTGCCCGGTACGCTCATGATCGAACCGACCGAGAGCGAGTCCAAGGCCGAACTGGATCGCTTCATCCAGACCATGATCGCGATCCGTCGCGAGATCGAGCGCGTGGCCAGCGGCGAGTGGGACGCCGAGGACAACCCGCTCAAGAATGCTCCGCACACCATCGAGGAACTCGGCGCGGACGACTGGCCGCACGCCTATTCCCGCCAGGAAGCCGGCTGGCCGGTCAAGGAACTGCGACTGGGCAAGTACTTCGCACCGGTGGGTCGCGTCGACAACGTCTTCGGCGACCGCAACCTGGTCTGCTCCTGCCCGCCGATGGAGGACTGGCTCGAGGCTGGTTGAGGGTGTAGTGGGGCTAGCTCACGGCGGTAGTTGATCTGCTTCAGTTCGACGCGGTGGCGAGGCCTTCAGCAGGCCCACCACCGCCGTGAGCTGGCGGGGCGGTTAAAGATGGGTGGGCATTCGACACAGAGCGTTTGCCCCGGCCGGGGGACATCCGCTGAGGGCCTCGCCACCGCGTCGAACTGAAGCGGATGTCCCCCGGCCGGGGCAATAAGCGGTCTCGAACCAAAGCAACCCCAGACTCCAAGAGCGCGGTCATTTAGCGCCGTGCCGACCAACTTACGGTTCGAAGGAAATCCGGTCGGATACCAGATCGGACGCACGGTACAGGGCAAGAGACCCGGAGCGATAAGGCTGGATGAAGAGCGGCTCGGGCACCGCTCCGGCCAGGTGCTTGGTGCGGGTGGCGACGATGGCATCCGGGTGTTCCGCCAACCAGTCTCGCGCTTCCTCGAAATCCAGTTCGACGACCGGCTGGTGCAAGCGGCCCGTGTAGTTGAACTGGCCCTGGTAATGACCCAGCCATGCGACCGGCTTTTCGCGCGACTGGTAGGCGCTTACCACCGAAGCGATCTCGCCCAGGTCGTGACTCTCCCTCGCCGCGGCCACCGGGCCGCAGATTACCGCGAGCGCCAGCAGGCTCGTGGCCGCCAGATGGAATACCCCCGCCTCGGACGCTGACTTCGGCTCGGACCAGACCAGCGCTACGGCCACCATCAGCAGCAACGCACCCCAGCCGGGAGAGATTGTCGCGACCCACTCCGGCCAGCTGGAGGGTCCGACACCGAGCCCGGGAATCATCATCGCCACGCCAAAGACGCCGAGAACGAGGGCCAGGGGCAGTCCGTCCAGACGCCGGATTCGCACGCCCGAATCGAGAATCCCGGCGAGTCCGGGAGTCGCCAGCGCGAGCAGGGGCAACAGGTAGTGCGACTGTTTTCCCCCGACCAGGCTGAGAATGATGAAACCGAATACCGCGCTGCCGAAGGACAGCTTCAATCCACGATCGACGCGGAGGCCGCGGATCGCGCGCCACAACGGCGGCCAGAAGATCCAGGGCAATCCCAATAGCGGCAGCAGGGGCAGGTACCACCAGATCGGGCGACCATGCCCCATGTCGCCGCTGATGCGATCGGCCGTCTGGCGCCAGAGTATCTCCGACAGGAAAGCGTCACCGGCGACCGACCAGGCCATCAGCAACCAGGCCAGGATGGGTACGGCTCCCAGGGCAAGGACCGCCGTCACGCGGAGGTACCAGGACTTCCATCCGTCTTCCGGCTTGCTCGTCCACCAGGGCGCGGCCAACAACGCCGGCAAGGTGTAGACCAGTATCACCGGCCCCTTGGAAAGAAGACCGAGCGCCAGACCCAGCGCGACCAGCGGCCAGCGCACCGGCCGGCCAGCGAGACCGTAGGTCGCCAGCAGCGCCGAGAACACGACCAGATAGTCGAACATGACGGCCGGTGCGTAGAGGGTCGCGAACCAGCCCGCGGCGAAGACCGCAGGCGCCAGACTGCGAACACTGCGCCGCCCGGGCCACAGGCGGGCGGCGATGCCGCGAAGCAGCAG
The DNA here is from genome assembly GCA_021767625.1 of Wenzhouxiangella sp. Classification (GTDB taxonomy): domain Bacteria; phylum Pseudomonadota; class Gammaproteobacteria; order Xanthomonadales; family Wenzhouxiangellaceae; genus Wenzhouxiangella. Next base: position 2,136 of record JAASTB010000001.1, on the reverse strand, counting down.
CAGCGAGCCGATCGCCGCGGTGGGCTGGATCAGCCGGGGCCACCAGTCGTTGACGCCGAAGACCGACCAGCCCGCGTGAATGAGCCAGAAAAGCAGCGGCGGCTTGTGCGTGTAATACGCGTCGTTGAGCATCGGCACGAGGAACTGCCCCTCCTGCCACATGTTCCATGCGACCGACAGGTAACGCGTTTCGTCCACCGGGAAGACCGGTCGGACGAAGATGGACAGCACGACGGGAATCAGCCAGAGGATCCAGACGGCCGCGGTATTCAGCCAAGGCCGCGCGTGACCGGAGGGATGCGCCTCGCGGCCGGTGAGATTCATGTTCGGGTAGGCGAAATCATTCATGCCGCCATTTTCCGGCGGAAATGATTAACCGGACGTTAGGCGAAGGGCACGAAGACGGGATTTATGGCAAATGCCCTACTCCGTTCCGGGAGCGAGGCGGGAGGGATCGAGGACAAGCGCGGGCCGGCCCGGTGGGCCGACCCGCGAAAGCCGGGATTCAATCGATCTTCACCGGCGGCTCGGGCCGCTCGGGGAAGCCAGGCGGATCGGCTTCGATCTGCTTCATCACTTCCTCGATGGCGCGCTCGAGCTGCGGATCCTCACCGGCAATCACGCTGGCCGGGTCGTTTTCCACCTCGATGTCCGGCTCGACGCCCTCGCCCTCGATGACCCACTCGCCATCAGTGTTGAGGAATCCGAACTCGGGCACGTTGACCGAGCCGCCGTCGATCACCGGGCCGTGGCTGGTGATACCGGTCACGCCGCCCCAGGATTTCTTGCCGATGAGCGGCCCCAGCCCGGCATTGCGGAACTGCCAGGGGAAGATATCGCCGTCGGAAGCGGAGTTCTCGTCGAGAATCGCGGCCATGTGGCCGTTGAAGGCCTCGTTGGGATACGTCGAGACGTTCTCCATGGTGCGCGAGTAGCCGAGGGAAAGAGGCTTGCGCGAGAGGCGTTCGATGAGCATCTGCGAGACGTTGCCGCCGCCGTTGGAGCGCACGTCGATCACCAGGCCGTCCTTGCGGATCTGGCCGTAGAACCACTTGATGAACTCGCGGATTCCGTCCGGCCCCATGTCGGGAACGTGCAGGTAACCGACCCGGCCGTCGGTCGCCTCGGTCACGCGACGATGGTTGTCGAGCACCCAGGCCAGGTAGAACAGGTTGCTCTCGCTACCGATCGGCTCGACCAGCACTTCACGCGTCTCGCCCCCGCTTGCCCGCGACGAAACGGTCAGGGCCAGCGCCTGGCCGGACGGCACGGTCAGCCTGCGGAAGATATTGTCTTCAGCCGACAGCGACTGGCCGTTGATCGCCAGGATGTAGTCGCCTTCGGACACGTCCACGCCCGCCTCGGTCAGCGGGGAACGGTAGCGCGGCTCATCGTTCTGTCCTTCCAGGATTTTCGATACGCGATAACGACCGTTGTCCGTCTCGAACCGCGCACCCAGCAGGGCCACCGAAGGCCGTTCGGGCAGGCCTTCGTCGCCGCCGGAGACATAGGCATGCGAAATGTTGAGCTCGGCGATCATCTCACCCATGACGTAGTTCAGGTCGCTGCGGTGCGCCACGTGCTCGAGCAGCGGACGATAGCGATCGCGCAGGGCCTCCCAGTCGTAACCGTGCATGTTGGCCACATAGAAGTAGTCGCGGAAGCGACGCCAGACCTCGTCGAAGATCGTCGCCCACTCGGCCATCGGATCGATCCGGGCCTGCATGCCCGACGTGCTCACGTCCTCGCTCTCACCGCCTTCCTTGGCGATCGGATAGACCTTCCAGCTGCTGCCGCTGCGAACCAGGACCTGCTTGCCGTCCAGGCTCGGGTCGGCCATGGCGATATCGGTGGCGAAGTCGACGACCTTCTCGTCCTCGAACTTGAACAGCTTCAGGCGCGGACCAACGGCCGGGGCCCGGCCGTAGTAGAAGGCATCGTATTCGCCGAAGAGGATGCCGTTCTCGGCCACGCTCAGCGACGAATAGTTGCCCGCCTCGACGGGAACGCGGATCACGCGGGCGGCCAGCCCGTCGAAATCGATGGTGGTCTCGTTACCGTTGTCGTCATCTTCGCCGTTGCCGTTGCCGTTCTCGCTGCCGGCGTCGACGCCCGGTTCCTCGGCGTCTTCGGGCG
>JAASTB010000238.1 GCA_021767625.1 Wenzhouxiangella sp. | reverse complement strand
TCGATATCCATCGCGTGCAGGGCGCAGCTCTTTGCGCCGGTATCCACGCGAGCGCGAAGCTGGTTGATGCCGAGCTCGGGCAGGGCGACCCACTCGCAGGCCCCGATGATCATGTTTGGCGCGATGTGTCCCTTCATGACTCTTTCTTGTCAGTTTGGCAAGAAGGCCTCACGCCAAGGCGCCAAGGCGCCAAGTTCGCAAAGGGGAGAGCTGGATCCACACACACCGCCGATCGATTGCGATGTGGTGAGGATTCCTTGTTCAGGACTCCCGATTCCGTCATTTTCTTGGCGTCCTTTGCGCCTTGGCGCCTTGGCGTGAAACAACCGGACGCCGCCAACCGACGTCCGGCTCTCTACTACTCGGCTTTCGACAGGTCGGCGATCATGGCCTTGAGGAAGCGCGCCGCTTCGCCGCCGGTGACCGTGCGGTGGTCGAAGGTGAGCGACAGCGGGATCATGCGGTGCACTTCCACGCCGCCGAGCACCGGCACGACCTCGTGGCGCAGCACGCCGGCGGCCACGATCGACACGCAGGGCGGATTGATGATCGGCGTGGCGTAGCGTCCGGCGAAGACCCCGAAATTGGACAGCATGATGGTGTAGTCCTTGAGGTCTTCGGGCGGAATGCTGCGGTTCTTGACGTTTTCCTTCAGGCGGTTGATCTCGCCGCGGATGTCTTCCCGCGAGCCGTTGTGCACGCCCTTGAGCCGGGCCACGAACAGGCCGTCGGCGGTGTCGACCGCCATGCCCACGTCCATGCCCTTGTGCACCATGCGCATGTTCTGCTCGTCGTCGTACCAGGCGTTGAGGCCCGGCTCGGCCTTCGCGCCGGCGGCCAGGGCGCGCAGCAGGCGGAAGGTGACGTCCTCGCCGGCGCGCCAGGCGTGGATGTCGGCGTCGTCCATCAGGGTCGTGGGAACCACGCGCTTTTGCGACTCGCTCATCGTGCGCGCCATCGTGCGGCGGGTACCCCGCAGCGGTTCCCATTCGCCGCTCGCCGCTGCTGCCGGCTGCGGGCTCGAAGGGGCGGGGGAGGCCGGTTTCTGCTCGCGCTCCGGCTCGGTCGGAAACTCGGGCTCGGGCTTGCTCGCAGACGGCTGTTCCCGGCGCGGCTGCGCCGTGCCTTCCTCGGCCGCCTTGCGCACGTCCGACGCGGTAACCACGCCGTCGGCCCCGCTCGGGCTGACTTGCGAGAGGTCGACCTTGAGCTTGCGCGCGAGGGCGCGAACTGCGGGGGTGACCTTGACGCCACCCACGGTCGAGGTGCGCTCCTTGAGCACTTCACCGCCGGCCTGCATCTTGCCGACCACGGTGCCCGAGTCTTCGCGCTCTTCGCTCTTGCCGGCTTCGCCCTTGTCTTCGCCTGCGGACGCATCCGGTGCTGAATCGGCGGGCTGGTCGTCTTCGGCTGCCGCTTCGGTCGCAGGCGGCTCGTCCTGGGTCGACGCTTCCTTGCCGGCTTCGCCCGCGACTTCGAACTCGGCCAGCGGCGCGCCGGTCTTGATCACGTCGCCGGGACCGCCGTAGAACTTGATGACCTTGCCGTCGAAGGGGCTCGGCACCTCGACGACGGCCTTGGCCGTTTCCATCGAGACGAGCGGCTGGTCGACCTCGACCTCGTCACCCTCGGAAACCAGCCATTCGACGATTTCGGCATCCGGCAGGCCTTCGCCGAGATCGGGCAGATTGAAAACGCTCATGAAACCTCCAGAGTCTCTTTGGCCGCGTCGACGATGCGCCGGACGCTGGGCATGTATTTCATTTCATTTCGGTAGAGTGGCATCACCACATCGTAGCCGCAAACGCGCTTGACCGGCGCGTGCAGGTGCCAGATGCCGGCGTCGGCCAGCCCCGCGGCAATCTCGCTGGCGACACCGCAGTGCTTCGGCGCCTCCTGGATGATCACGCAGCGGCCGGTGCGCTCGACCGACTCGATGATGGTGTCCATGTCGAGCGGACTGACGGTGGCCACGTCGATGACCTCCACACTCAGTCCCTGCTGCTCGAGTTCGTCGGCGGCCTGGAGGGTCTCCTTGACCATCGAACCCCAGGTGACCAGGGTGATGTCGTTGCCGTCGCGCAGCGTGTAGCACACGTCCATCGGCAGCTCTTCGCCGTCGTCGGCGACTTCTTCCTTCTGCCAGCGGTAGATGCGCTTGGGCTCCATGAAGATGACCGGATCCGGGTCGCGGATGGCGGCCAGCATCAGGCCGTAGGCACGTGACGGCGACGACGGGATGACCACGCGTACACCCGGCATGTGCGCAAACAGGGCCTCGGGGCTCTCGGAATGGTGTTCCGGTGCATGGATGCCGCCGCCGGAGGGGAAGCGCAGCACCATCGGGCAGCTCATGCGCCCGCGGGTGCGGTTACGCAGGCGGCCGGCGTGGCACATGATGTGGTCGATCATCGGCATGGTGAAGCCGCAGAACTGCGCCTCGGCGACCGGCTTGATGCCCTGCGCCGCCATGCCCACGCTCATGCCGGCGATCATGACTTCGGCCAGCGGCGTGTCGATGACGCGATCGTCGCCGAACTTGTCGTGCAGGCCGGCGGTGGCGCGAAAGACACCGCCGTTGACGCCGACGTCCTCGCCGAACATCACCACGCTGGGGTCTTCTTCCATCGCGCGGGCGAGCGCCATGGTGACGCCTTCGATCAGGGTAATCTCTGCCATCAGTGTTGCCCTCCGTCTTCGGCGTAGTCCTGGGCGTAGGTGCGTTGCTCGATCAGGTCGGCCGGCAGTTCGGCGAACATGTAATCGAACATGGCGGTGACCGGCTGCGGATCGTTCTCGATCATGTCGAGGTATTCGTCCGCGGCCTGTTGCACCCACTGCTTGCACTCGCCGAGCAGCTCTTCTTCCTTGTCGTCGCTCCAGGCGCCCTGGTCGATCAGGTAAGCCTTGAGGCGCTTGAGCGGCTCGTTGTCCCAGGCCTCGTCGACCTCGTCGCTCGGACGGTAGCGGCGAGCGTCGTCCGCCGTCGTGTGGTCGCTGAGCCGGTAGGTGAGCATCTCGAGGACGAACGCGCCCTTGCCGGCGCGCGCGGCGTTGACGGCCTTGTCCATGGCCCACAGGCAGGCGATCAGGTCGTTGCCGTCGACCTGGATGCTCGGCAGTCCGCCGGCGATACCCTTTTGGGCGAGCGTGGCCGCGGTGTTCTGCTTCTTGCGAGGAACGGAGATGGCCCACTGGTTGTTGACGATGACCAGCACCAGCGGCAGTTTCCAGGCGCTGCCGGCATTGATCGCCTCGAGGAAGTCACCCTTCGAGGAGCCGCCGTCGCCGACAACCGTCACGGCTACGCGGTCTTCCTTTTTGAGCTTGTAGGCCAGGGCCGCACCGGCGGCATGCAGGCACTGGGTGGCGATGGGCACGCACCAGGCGAAGTCGTGCTTCGGCCCGCTGAAATTGCTGCCTCGCTCGTCGCCGCCCCAGTACAGCAGGACCTCGGACATCTTCACGCCGCGGTAGAACTGCGCGCCGTATTCGCGGTACATCGGGGCGAAGCAGTCTTCTTCCTTCATCGCCGCACCGATGGCCACGTGGGCCGCCTCGTGCCCCAGGCAGGAAGCATAAGTGCCCAGCTTGCCGGTGCGCTGCAGCGCCACGGCCTTCTTGTCGAAGGTGCGGGTGAGCACCATCAGCTTGTACAGTTCGGTCAGGCGATCGAAATCCCTCGCCAGCGCCGGCACCTGCTGGTCCTCGACCAGCTTGCCGTCTGGCTTGAGGAACTGGAAATAGTCCACCTTGAAGGCGGCGGCAGTGTGCGCCATGTCGACTCCTCTCTTTGTGATACTCCGGAGTTCGGAGGGCCGGCCGGCCGCTCCGAAGCGGGGGCGTATTATAAGCGCTCGACGTGGTCCGGAGGAAACGGCCGGGCAGGGCGCCCGACGGCCCGTTTCGTCCTGCTTTCAGCGCTTAAATGCCGCCAAATCCCCGCTTTTGGTGTGCCTCGGGTCGTTTGTGCCATAATCGATCGGGCAATATCACAACAAGCAGGGGTATACAGAGGATGAAAAAGCTGATCACACTGGTCGGCGGCCTTGCGCTGGCCGCAGGCCTCAACGCGCAATCCGTGCCGATGCCAGAGCTGTCCGCGCCGGTTACCGTCTACACCGACGCCAACGGCATCCCGACGATCGTCGGCGACAC
>JAASTB010000237.1 GCA_021767625.1 Wenzhouxiangella sp. | reverse complement strand
GAAGGCCGAGACCGGCGAGGTGCTCGCCCTGGTCGGCGGCCTGGACTTCGCGCACAGCCAGTTCAACCGGGCCACGCAGAGCCGGCGCCAGCCGGGCTCGGCTTTCAAGCCGTTCATCTATTCCGCCGCCCTGGACGACGGCTACACCCCGGCCTCGCGCGTCAACGACGCGCCGGTGGTGGTCAACGACCCCTCCATGGAACGAGCCTGGAAGCCGACCAACTTCAGCCACCGCTTCTTCGGTCCGACGCGTCTGCGCGAAGCCATGGTCAACTCGCGCAACCTGGTCAGCGTGCGCCTGCTCATGGACATGGGCGTCGAATACGGACGCGATTACGTCACCCGCTTCGGCTTCGAGCGCAGCGAATTGCCCAACGGCCCCTCCATGGCCCTGGGTTCGGCCTCGATCACGCCGCTGAGCCTGACCGCCGCCTACGCCACTTTCGCCAACGGCGGCTACCGCATCGAACCGCACTACCTCTACAGCATTCGCGACACCGACGGCGAACCCATCTACGAAGCCGAGTGGGCCCTGCCCTGCCGCGACTGCGCGGAGATCCCCCCGCCCAACCCGCCGGCCGTCGCCGAGCCCGTCGAACAGGCGCCCGAGGCGCCGGAACTGCGCCGACCGGGACTGGCCGGCGAGGAAAGCGAGGACGGCGGCAATGAAGCCGAATCCGCCGAGCCCGGGCTCATGGGCCCGCCGCGGCCGCGCCGCGCCGAGCAGGTGCTCAGCCCCCAGACGGCCTGGCTGATCGACTCGATGATGAGCGACGTCATCCGCCGCGGCACCGGCCGCCGGGCCCTGGCCCTGGGGCGCGACGACCTGGCCGGCAAGACCGGCACGACCAACGAGCAGCGCGACACCTGGTTTGCCGGCTTCGGCGGCGGGGTGGTCACCGTCGTGTGGGTGGGCATGGACAGCAATGAATCGCTCGGCCGGCAGGAACAGGGCGGCCGGACTGCGCTGCCGCTGTGGGTCGACTTCATGCGCACCGCGCTCGAAGGCCGACCCGAAGTCGACCGCCCCGTACCGGTGGGCATCTCGCGCGCCCTGATCAATCCGGAAACGGGGCTGCGCGCACGTCCGGGAACGCCCGGCGCCATCCAGGAGTGGTTCCACAGCGACAACCTGCCGCCGCTCGAGAGCGAGGCCGAAGACAGCGAGCAAGCGGACCCCTACTCGATCTACTGACGACGACGCGAGGGCGCCAACATGGGTGACAGACAATCCGTCCGCAACAGCCGGATTCGCCAGGAAATCGCCGCCGAGGCGGCGCGCATCATGGCCACCGAGGGACAGAAGAGTTTCCTCACGGCCAAGGAGAAGGCCGCGCGCCGGGTCGGCGCTTCCTCGCGAACCAGCCTGCCCTCCAACAGCGAAGTCGAGCAGGCGCTGCGCGAATGGCAGAGCCTCTATGGCGGCAGCGAACATTCGCGCACGCTGCTGGAACTGCGTGAATCAGCAGCTTCGGCCATGCGCCTGTTCGAGCCCTTCCGGCCGCGCCTGGTCGGGCCGGTGCTGGAGGGCACGGCCGACGAGCATTCGCGCATCAGCCTGCACGTGTTCGCCGACGACCCCGACGCGGTGGTGCATTTCCTGATGGAGCGCCACCTCCCCTTCACCCAGGAAACGCGGCGAATCCGCTGGCACGACGGCAGCGGCCGGGACCTCGAGATCATCGTTCTCGAGGGCGGCGGCCACGTGGTCGAACTGATCCAGATGATCGGCCCCGACGCGCGCCAGGCGCCGCCCAGCCCGGTGGACGGGCGGGCGCAACGTCGCGCGGCGCTGGCGGAGGTCGAAGCCATGATCGCCGCCGATTCAGCGTCCATTCATGACGATGAACTAGCATCCAGTCTATGAACAACCGTCTGCACGTTCCGGGCCTCATCCTGGCCGCCCTGCTGCTCCTGCTGTTGGGCGGTTGCGCCACCTACTATCCCGCCGGCGACCGGGGCGTGTATTACGAAGTGCCCGAATATCGCGGCAGCCGCGTGGCCTACGTCGATCCGCTGGTCTATCCCTACTGGTCGCTGGACTATTTCTACTACAGCCGCTACTACCACCCCTATTCGGTGGTGGTGCATCGCTGGGATCCCTGGTACTACCCGTACCCGGGCTGGTATTACGGTTACTGGCCGGGGCCGGGCTATGCCGGTCACCGCAGCCGCATCCACTATCCCTGGTACCGCTACACCGATCGCTATGCGGGCTACCGCCCATGGCGCTCGGGCGTTCACTTCAGCTTCGGCTACTACGACCACGACCGACGCGTGACGCGAAACCGGGTGCGCGAACTCGACGCCCGCCTCCAGGAAGTCCAGACGCGGCGCTCGCAGACGATTCGCGAGCAACGGCCGGACCGCCGCCTCGTGCCGGGCGCCTCGCCCTGGCTGCCGGCCACCGGCCGCAGCGCCGCCTATCGTCGCGACGAGCTCAGGCGCCCGCCCCGTCCCGGGCCCGGCACCCGCGCAGTAGACGGCCGCAGCGAAACCCAGCGCCGCGCCCTGATCGAGCGGCTTCGCGCCGCCGATCGCGACGCCCGGATGCCGCAGCGTTCGCCAAGGGAACTGCCTCGCCGTGCATCACCGCCGCCGACCGATTACCGCGACAGGGCGCCGAGCCGCCGCAGCGCCGATCCGGCCCCGCCCGTCCGGCAGCGCCCGGTCGAGCCCTCGCCGCCGCGCAGCCGACCGCAGCGCATGCCCGAACGCGAACCGGCCCGGGCCCCGACGCGCAAACGGCCGCCAAAAAGCACGGGTCGGCGCGACCGCCGATAGCCCCTCGCCGGCGCCGGCCTTTCACCCGGCCCGTACCGGGCGGTAAAATAGGCGTCTTTTCACGTACTTGGCGAAGCCCTTATGCGCTATCCCGACACCTTCGACGTGATCGTCATCGGCGGCGGTCATGCCGGCACCGAGGCCGCCCTGGCCGCGGCGCGGACGGGTGCGCGCACGCTGCTGGTCACCCATTCGATCGAGACCATCGGCCAGATGAGCTGCAACCCCGCCATCGGCGGCATCGGCAAGGGCCATCTCGTGCGCGAGATCGACGCCCTGGGCGGCGTCATGGGCCGGGCGGCCGACGCCGCCGGCATCCAGTGGCGGCGACTCAACGCCCGCAAGGGTCCGGCCGTGCGCGCCACCCGCTGCCAGGCCGACCGCACGCTCTATCGCAACGCCATCCGTCGCGCCGTGGAAGCGCAGGAAAACCTGACCCTGTTCCAGCAGCCGGTCGACGATCTGGTCGTCGACGGCGATCGCGTCACCGGCGTGCGCACGGCCATGGGCCTGGAATTCGCCGCGTCCGCGGTCGTGCTCACCACGGGCACCTTCCTGGGCGGGCGCATCCACATCGGCGAGACCAACCTCGCCGGCGGGCGCGCCGGCGATGCGCCGGCCAACGCCCTGGCCGAACGGCTGCGCGAGCTGCCGTTCACGGTGGGCCGCCTCAAGACGGGCACCCCGCCGCGCCTGGACGGGCGCAGCATCGATTTCTCGAAGCTCGAGGAACAGCCCGGCGACGCCCATCGCCCGGTCTTCTCCTTCCTCGGCGACCGCGAAGACCATCCCGAGCAGGTCTCGTGCTACATCACGCGCACGAGCGAGGCGACGCACGAACTGATTCGAGCCAACCTGGATCGCTCGCCGATGTATGCCGGCCATATCGAAGGCACCGGCCCGCGCTACTGCCCCTCGATCGAGGACAAGGTGGTGCGCTTCGCCGACAAGGACTCACACCAGATCTTCCTCGAGCCCGAGGGCCTGGGCCTGAACGAGTGGTATCCCAACGGCATTTCCACCAGCCTGCCTTTCGACGTGCAGGTGGAACTGGTGCGCTCGATCCCCGGGCTGGAAAACGCGCACATCACGCGCCCGGGCTACGCCATCGAATACGACTTCTTCGATCCGCGCGAACTCACGCCCAGCCTGGAAACGCGCCACCTCGGCGGGCTGTTCTACGCCGGCCAGATCAACGGCACGACCGGCTACGAGGAGGCGGCCGCCCAGGGCCTGATCGCCGGACTCAACGCCGCCCGGCAGGTGCGCGGAGAGTCGGCCTGGACGCCGGGCCGCGATGAGGCCTACATCGGCGTGCTGGTCGACGACCTGATCACCCAGGGTGCGCCCGAGCCCTATCGCATGTTCACCAGCCGGGCG
>JAASTB010000236.1 GCA_021767625.1 Wenzhouxiangella sp. | reverse complement strand
GGCCCGAAGGCCAAGTATCTGCCCCTCTACCAGTGCGGCGTCGATGCCGCCAACCACGATCTCGATACCGATGTCATTGTCGAGCGGCTGATGCAGTGGGATGAGAGATTCGGCATCAACCTGGTGGACGTTCGGTCGGATGGGAGCTTCACCGTCCAGTTCGATCGCCTGGACGAGGACCTCGACGCCTTTGCGCGCGAGGTCTACGACTTCTGCCCCGACATCGTCGACCAGGGCTTCGGGGCGATGACCGAAGCGGCCCAACAGTTCGAGAAGACCGGGCGCGGGCTGCCGGACGACATGAAGCAGTTGCTCGATGGACTGGATCCGGACGACGAGGACTTCGGACTGAAGGTGCTCGGTCGCTGGCTCCGGACCCATCGTGCCCTGGGGCTATGGTGGGATTGAGCTGTTTCGGCCTCAGGAGCCCCCGTGCACTTCCACTTCCCGGATTTCTTCCAGCGCGAGCGGCCTGATGTAGAAGCCGCCCACGCCTTCGACGCGGATGTGGACGTTGTCGGAATCGACCCGCTCCAGTCGGCCCGCGTAGCTGTCGCCCGAGCGCATCTGGATACGCAGTCGATGGTTGCGGTATGCGTCGAGCTTTGCGGGTTCCACCTGGACCCATTGCGATGTCCGGCCGGGCGCTGCTTCTTCCGCTCGATCGGTCTGGGTGTTGTCTGCCTGTGCGGCCGTGTACGTTTCTTCTTCCCGGGGCGCTGGAGCAGCGGCCGTGCTTGGGGCATCGGCCGCTGGTTCGGCAGGGCTCGGTTCGGAGGCGGAAGTGAGACGCTGGGGTGATGCTTCGGGAGTCCTGATATCGAGCGGCTGTGGGTCACCATAGTTGACGGCCAGGCCGACTTCCATGCGGTCGAGGAGGCTGGACAGGGTGTAATTCTCGACGCCCTCGAAGGACACGCTGGTTTCGCCACCGCTTCTCACGCTGAGTTGCTGCGGGTCGTCCAGGAAGGTCTCGTAGGCGGCGACCAGGTCCGGACCCGGCTCGGCGTTGAAGCGGGTCCAGGCCTGCTTCCAGGATTCGAGGTGATGGGCAACGTATTCCTGCCGCGTCATGTCCATCTCGTCGGCGCAGAAGGCCAGCATCCGTTCGTAGTAACCCAGGTCCTCGTATTCGAGTGAGAACGAGCTCAGTCGCGCGTTCTCCATCGAGCGCGCGAGGTCTGCGGTCGACAGGGAGCCGGACGTGAGGTCGATGTTGGCTTCCAAGTGGATTGCGCTGGCGTCGTAGGTTCTGGCGCTGGCGTAAAGGCGCAGGCGATTGCCGGCGTTGATCAATTGGTAGTGGACTTCGATGTCGGCGCGGATGTCGAAGTAGTCCATGTCCATCAGGTCGTTCGCGTTGAACTGCGTTCTTCCGTCGCAGCCCGCCGCGTCGAACGGGACGCCCGAGGCGAAACTCGGCGATGTGCCGCCCGGCATCTGACGCGACATGTTTGCCAGTGCGCCGTCGAGCGGGAACTGGATGTCCTTGACGCTCACGCCTAGCGACTCGGGGAGTCGGCCGCTCTCGAGCTTGCCTTCGAGGGTGAGCAGGGCCAGGAGATTCGCGGTCTGCAGTGAGATTCGGCCCACGTCGATGCCGCCCCGGCCCTGGTGCAACTGAAACGAAAGATCGTTGATATTGACCGCGCCGCCCGGCGACAGGCGGACGCTGTCGTAGGACAAGGTGCCGAACATGCTGACCGCATTGGCCATCTGATCGAGCTGGTCCCGAATCTGGCGGGTGTAGTACCAGTTAACGCCGACGGCCACCACGACCAGACCGACGACGATGAGCAACAGCAACCTCTTCATGAATCTCCCCGGGCATGCTTTTTTACGGATGGTCGTGCCGAGGATAGCGGAGATCCGGTCCGGAGAAAAACCGGTACGTGCGGGTAACACGATTCAGCGGTCGCGGTGCTTCCAGCGGTTGTGATACCAGAAGTACTGTTCGGGGCAGTCCCGAATCGCCTCGCCCAGCGCCTGGTTCATGCGCCGGGCCACATGCAGGCGCATTTCGTCCCGATCGTCGAGTTCTTCGAGGGAAATCGGCGTGATGTCGACGACATGCCGCCCGCCGTCGATCCGCCGGCCCGTCATTCGAAACAGCGAAAGTCCGTGTTTCTCGACCAGGGCGCCGGGCAGGGGCAGCGTGTAGGCGGGGCGGCCGAGAAAATCGACGCGTACCTTCTGGTCGGAGGAATAGTGGTCGGCGACCATGACCATCAACCGTCCCGATCGGATCGCCTCGAGCATGTGCCGCGGCGCCGAACGCCCCTTGGAAATGAAGGTCACCGCGGCGCCCGGCAGCTCCAGGATCAGGCGGTCGACGCCGGGGTTGGTTTGCTTGCCGACGAGCAAAGCGGGCCGCACGCCGCTGGCGGCAAGGGCGGCCACGTAGAGTGCCCATGCGCCGAGGTGGCCGGTCACGAGGGCGGCGCTCTTGCCCTGGTCCCTGAGTCGAAGCAGCGGCTCGAGGCCGCGGATCTCCACGAGTTCGCCCACCGCGGCCCGGTCTCCGCCGGGAAAGCGGAGGAATTCCGCGACGGTCCGGCCGAAGTTCTCCGCCGATGCCCGGCCGATCCGCTTCCTTTCGTTCTCGTCGAGCTCTGGAAAGGCAATCGCCAGGTTCTCCAGAACACGCCGGCGGCGCACCCCAAGGAGCCAGGCGTTCCGGCCGATCCACCCGCCAAGTGCGAGGGCAGCCGAGCGCGGAGCCGCATGAAGCACGACCGAGACCGCGCGCAGCGCGGCCAACTCGACGGCGTGGCGGGCTCGGACAAGAATCGAGCGCTTCGATCCGCTGGTCATTTTCGGCGGTGCTCCAGAACTGGGCAGTTGGGTCGCAACTTATCATGGGGGCGCCGGCCGTGGACGCCCGGCCCGGTTCCACGCGTGGTCGCGTGGGTCTAGGGTGAGCGCTCTAAAAAGCGGGGCTAGCGTAAATCGGAAATCCACGTTCAGGGGAATTCCGAGATGGTCCGATCGCGCCAGATGTTTCTTGCCCTCGCCATCTTCTTCTTGCTTTCCCCTGTGGCCGCGGGGCAGGGGAGCGGCGAGCGGACGGTTCGGATCCCCGATGAATCGATCGGGATCGAAGTCCTGGGGCTGGAGCGCCAGTTGCCGTCGGCCAGGGAACTGCTCGGGCTTGGGGAAGGCTCGGCCGATCGGCATCGGGCCGAGTTGATCCATCGCCTTCAGTGCTGGATCGACGGCCTCGAGCGTTGCGCGCCCGCGGATCTCAACGACCCCCGGGTGCGAGAGATTCGTCGTTTTCTGGGAACGGGGCCGAAGGACCGGAACGGCGCAGTGATCATCCGCTTTCCCGACGAGACGCGCATCCAGGTGCGTCTGCAGCGCGTTTCGGATCTGGATCCCCACGACTGGGACCAGAGAACCTACGAGGCCATTGTCTTACCGCAAACCCTCGATGCACCTTGAGGCCCGGCTGCCCGGGCTAGCTTCCAGCACGTTCGCCCCGGACCCATCAAGCCGTGCTCGCCGAGCCGCGTATATATCCCGCGAATCCGGGGGCGTCGATTCAGGATTCGCGTTCCCGCCGCGCCGCTTGCCGGCGTTCCTCGCGGGCCCTGTGGCGCCGGCGATGCCAGACTTCCGATATACCCAGGGAGGCGAAATAGCCGATCAGGGCGATGGGGATGGCGATCAGGGCCGTACCCAGCGCCGTGCTCAGCACGGCGATCAGTGCATCGTCGATGGCGTCCGATCCCTCGAACAGGGTCTGCGCCCAGGAACCGAACAGCCACTTTCCGAGCTGGTGGTAGGCGTAGACCATCGGCGGCAGGGTGAAGGGATTGCTGACCCAGGAAATCGCGAACGCCGCCGGGAAATTGCCGCGCACCAGCAGGCAGCCGGCCAGCATCATGATCGTCTGCAGCCCGACCGTCGGGGTCAGGCCGACCAGCAGGCCGATGCCGATGCCGCGCGCGATGGGCTCGCGCTTGAAGGTCAGGCAGCCGGAGCGCTGCAGCCATGCGCGCACGCGCTGGCTGGTACCGCCCGGGCCCTCGCCGGCGGCCATCTGGCGGCGATGATTGAGGACAAATTTCTTGAACACAGGCTATCGGCCGTCCGGCCAACCGCAACGCGAAACGCCCAGTCTACCCAATCCCTCGGCCGTTCGGAGCGCCCCGGGGCGTCAGTCGCTGCCACGGC
>JAASTB010000235.1 GCA_021767625.1 Wenzhouxiangella sp. | reverse complement strand
GCGGCGTGCCCGATAACCGCACCGCCCATAGGTCTGAATTCCGTCGGTACTGGTCTAACATCGGCGTATGAATCCTCGATGTATGAACCCTCCGGGCAGAGGGTGCCTGGTCGAAGTAGGGATGCGGTGATGCGATTCGTGCGCCTGATGCTGAAGCTCCTGGTCCCGTTGGTCCTCTCGACAGCGGCCGTGATGGCAAGTCCGCTGGCCGACTCGGGTTCCCCCTACCTGCGGCTGCACGCCGACGACCCCGTGAAGTGGCGAACCTGGAATGCAGACGCGCTCGCCGAGGCCCGTCGGGACAATCGGCTCCTGTTCTTCTCCATCGGCTATTACGCCTGTCACTGGTGCCACGTGATGCAGCGTGAGAGTTTTCAGGATGCCGAGGTCGCGGCCTACATCAATCGCCACTACGTACCGGTCAAGATCGACCGCGAGGTCGAGCCCGTGCTCGACGGGCAGATGATGCACTTCATGGAGGCCACGCGCGGGCAGGGCGGGTGGCCGCTGAACGTGTTCCTCACGCCGGAGGGCTACCCCCTGGTCGGCACCGTGTACCTCCCGCGTGACGATTTCCTCGAGTTCGTGCAGCGCCTGCAGTCACGTTGGCAGGGGCAGGCACCGGAGCTCGCGGCGACGGCGCGAAAGGGCTGGGACGCACTCTATGAAGCGCCCCCGGTCAACGTGCCACTGTCCGCGCCGATTGCCCCGGCCGAACTGCGTACACGCTTCGTCGGCACCGCGCTGCAACGCGCCGACGAACTCTCCGGTGGCTTCGGTTACGAGACCAAGTTCCCGCAGGTGCCGCAGCTTCGCGGTCTGCTGGTCTCACTCGCCCGCGCTCCGGATGCACGGGTCGAGGAGTTCCTGCGCCTGACATTGGACGCCATGCTCGACGGCGGCTTGCGCGACCATGTCGGGGAGGGCTTCTTCCGCTACACCGTCGATCCGCAGTGGCAGATCCCGCATTTCGAGAAGATGCTCTACGACAACGCCCAACTCGCGCGCCTGTATCTCGAGGCGGCCGTGGTGCTCGACGAACCGCGGTACCGCGACGCCGGCATCGATACGCTCCATTTCGTGCTCGAGGTGATGGCCAGCCGTGCAGGCGGCGGATACATCGCAAGCCTTTCGGCACTCGATGAAAACGACGTGGAGGGCGGGTATTACCTGTGGGAGCCGGAGGCGGTGCGTAAGGCGGCCGGTGAGCACTGGCCGCTGGTCGAGCGGGCCTGGGGCCTGGAATTGCCGCGCAATCTGGAGGCCGGGTACCTGCCGCATCTCCAGCATTCGGTGGAAACGCTGGCCGACCAGTTCGAGATGGACGCCGCGGATGTCATCAAGGCGCTCGATGCGACCGGGAAGGCCTTGCGGGCGCAGCGCGAATCACGCGGCTTGCCCCGCGACAGCAAGCGGCTGGCCGGCTGGAATGGTCTTCTCCTGTCGGCGCTGGCGGCGGGCGGGGCGGCCGGTGACGCGCGCAGTCTGGGCGCGGCCCGTGATCTGGTGGCCTGGATGCGTGAATCCCTGTGGGCGGATGATCGCTTACGACGCGGCGTAGATGCCGACGGACGATCGCTGGGCGCGGGTGTGCTTGCCGATTACGCCTACGTCCTGGACGGGGCCGTGGCCTATGCACGGTTGACGGACGATGCGGCGGCCTGGGCGTGGGCGCGGGAACTCATGGAGACGGCCTGGTCTCGCTTCCAGGACGAAGGCCTGTGGACGCCCGACCCCGGGAGCCTGCTCCCCGGCCAGGTCATGGTGCGCATGACGCCGGACGACGTGCTGCCCTCGGCGACGGCGCTGATGCTGGCCGCGAGCGACGCCGTAGCCGAGCACTTCGACGACGCCGCGCTGAAGGGTCGTGTGAGCGACCTGGCCGGCACGCAGACGGCGGCACTGGAACAGGCACCGTTTGCCCATCCCACCTTGATCACGCGGGTTTTGCCGACGGTGTTGGGCGATGCCGACCGGGAAACGGCGAAGAGCGACTAGTAGTAGTTGCCGGCGCCGATGAGACGAGGCTTCCAGTAGCTGTTGTCTAGCGTGGTGATCTCCACGCTCTTGCCGCTGGAGGGGGCGTGGACGAATCGACCCTCGCCGAGATAGATCCCGACGTGCCCGGTCTTGCCCTGGATACGGAAGAACAACAGGTCGCCGGGCTGGAGATTACTGAGCGCCACGGCGCGCGCGCGATGGTGCTGCTGGGTGGACGTGCGCGGCACGCTGATGCCGGCCACCCGGTGCGAGTACTGCACGAGGCCGCTGCAGTCGAAACCGCGACTCGGCGAGTTGCCGCCGTAGCGGTAGGGCTTGCCGATCATGGACTGGGCGGTGCGCACCACGTACTGGCGCTCGACCGGCAGGGCGCGCAGTTCGTGCGCCCCACGCCCGCTGTACTGCGGTTGTACGTTGTTCGCACCACCACAGCCATAGAGTCCCGCCGTCGCCAGCAGGGTCACGACCAGTCCGGTTGCCTTAAGCATCGCCCCGTTCCCCTGGTTTTTTCGTTACGTGCCCAGTTGCAGTCTAGTCTGGCGCGTTCATCGCGCCAAGCGTCCCAGTCACAGTTTGAGGATGCCCGCTGAACGTGACGTGAATCGTTTCGGCGTCGACTAGTCCTGGCCGAGTCGTTCGGAGAGTGTATCCACCGGCAGGGCTTCAGCCGAACGCAGTGAGATTGCCGGCTCGTCGGCGGGGGGCTCGCGCTGGGCCAGTTGTTGCTCGAGGACGTCGAGGTTGGCCTCGGAGGCATCGGTGCCTGCCTCGGCCCGGCTGGTGATGCGCCGACGCAACTCGTCGGGTTCGGCCTCGATGTCGAGGACCAAGTAGGGGCATTCGAGCGAACCGGCGAGCGCGGCAAAGGGCTGGCGCTGTTCCTTTTTCAGGAACGTGGCATCGGCGACGGCCAGAAAGCCGGATTCAGCGATCACGCGCGCGAGATCGTGCAGGCGCGTGTAGGTTCTGGCCGAGGCCTCCGGCGAATAGATGCCGGCATTCATGCCGGACTTCGTGTCGGCTTCGGCCGGCAGGTCGAACAGGCGCTTGCGTTCGACGTCGGAGCGCACGCGAATGGCGTCCAGCTGGTCCACCATGGCCTGCGACACCGTGGTCTTGCCGGACCCGGAGACGCCGCAGGTGATGGCGACGGCCGGCTTGTTGAGCGAGGTGTAGTGTTCGGCCAGGTTGGCGTAGCTCTGGTAGGCCGCAAGTATCTGTTCGCGTTCGTCGTCCGACAGCCCGCCCTGGGAGAGACGGATGCTCGAGACCTTGGCGCGGACCATCGCGCGGTAGACCTGGTAGAAGCGCAGCAGGCGCAGGCCCTCGTAATCGCCCGAGCGTTCCAGGTAGCGATTGAGGACATGGCGGGCATGCGCGTGGGCTCCGCGATCGTCCAGGTCCATGACGAGAAAGGCGATCTCGCTCATGACGTCGATCCAGCGGAAGTAGTCGTTGAACTCGATGCCGTCGAAGATGGCGATGTCACCGTCGACGAAGGCCATGTTGCCCAGATGCATGTCACCGTGGCATTCCCGGATGTGGCCGGCCTGTTTGCGCGCGGTGAGCAGCGGTTCGAGTTCCGCGTAACGCGCGGCGGTCCAGGCCTCCAGCCGCTCGAGCTGCGCTTTCTGCTCGGGGTCGGTGATCAGCGGGGCGAGCTGTTCGAAGTTCTGTGCCATGGGTGCGTACACGGCCTCGGCGGTGCCGAAGGGCATGCTGTCGTCGGCGGTCGCGGCCTCGGCGTGAAAACGCGTGACCCGGTCGGCGATCTCCTCCATGTGCTCGAGCGTGAGTTCGCCGCGGTTGAGCACGCGGTCGAGCAGCCCGTCCTGGTCGAACTGGCGCATCTTCACCGCGTATTCGAAGGCTTCGCCATCCCCGTCAAAAGCCGGTGCGTCGGGCGAGCCCGTGAAGGCCACCACGTCCAGGTAGAGTTGCGGGGCCAGACGCCGATTCAGCCGAAGCTCCTCCTCGCAGAATCGCTTGCGATCGGCGAGCGAGGCGAAGTTGAGAAAGCCGAGGTCCAGCGGCTTCTTGATCTTGTAGGCATAATCGCCGGTGAGCAGTACCGTGGAGATGTGGGTCTGGATCTCCCTGATCGCAGTTGCGGGGTGAGGGTAGGCGGCCGGTTGCTTGAGGGCCTCGATCAGGCGGCGCTGGGTGTCGCTTGCGTCGGTCATTATAATGCTCGCTCGACTGGATTGGGGGATACGG
>JAASTB010000234.1 GCA_021767625.1 Wenzhouxiangella sp. | reverse complement strand
GCTCTACCTCTGGGCGCGCCTGCGCGTGCACCTGATGCACCGGCTCTGCCCGGCCGGGGCGATCGCCACCGGCCGCTCCTCGGAGACCATTCTCGAAGCGCTGCGCGAGCGGCGCTCGACGATGATGCTCGTGCTCGACACGCCCGGCGCACCCGACAGCCGCTGGCAGCTGGCCGTCGGCGGTTGCCGGGTGGGCCTGCGCACCGGCGGGCTCAGGCTGCTCGAGGAGGAAGCACCGCCGGTCACCTTTTTCCACGGCCGTTTCGACCGCGACAGCGGCCTGACCCGGCTGACGCTGCGAACGCTGGATGCCGAGGAGTCCCAACCGGCGGGGCTGATGGAGGTCATGCAGGCCGCCATCGCCGAGGATCCCTGCCAGTGGGTCCTGTGGCACTGCATCGAGGGGCACTGTTCAGCGCCGGCATGACCTTCGATTCGCTGACATTCGCACTGTTCATCGTCGCGCTCTGGGGCCTGGTCGGCCTCTCGCGCGGCTGGCGGGTGCGCAAGCTCGAGCTGCTCGCCGCCAGCTACCTCTTCTACGCCGCCTGGAACCCGGTGTTCATCTGGCTGCTGGTCGTCTCGACGGTGATCGACTGGCACGCGGCCCGACGGTTGGCGACCACCCACAACCCGCACGGCCGCAAGGCCTGGCTGCTGCTGTCGGTGATGGTCAACCTGGGCCTGCTGAGCTGGTTCAAGTACGCCGACTTCTTCATCGCCAACTTCAACCAGCTCACCAGCTGGGCCGGCCTGCCGGGGTTCCAGGCACCCCTGATCGACGTCGTCCTGCCGATCGGGATTTCCTTCTATACCTTCCAGACCCTGTCGTATACCTTCGACGTGTACCGGCGCCGGATCCGCCCCGGCAACGATTTCGCCGACTATGCCCTGTACGTGAGCTTCTTCCCGCAGCTGGTGGCCGGCCCAATCGTGCGCTACGAGCAGTTTGCCGGCCAGCTCGCCTCGCCGCGGCCGATGACCGCCGCCAATCTGGAGGTCGGAACCGCCCTGATGGTCGCCGGCCTCTTCCTCAAGACCGTCCTGGCCGACAGCGTCTTCGCGCCCGTGGTCGATGCCGGATTCGCCGCGGCCGACGGCATCGGCACCCTGTCGGCCTGGTCGAGCATCCTGTCGTTCAGCGGCCAGATCTACTGCGACTTCGCCGGCTATTCGCTGTGCGCCATCGGAGCGGCCCGCATCTTCGGCTTCGTGCTGCCCAAGAATTTCCATGCCCCGTATGCGGCGCTTGGTTTCTCGGACTTCTGGCGGCGCTGGCACATCACCCTGTCGACCTGGATCCGCGACTATCTCTACATCACGCTGGGCGGCAACCGCCACGGCCGGGCCCGCACGCTCGGCAACCTGGTCATCGCCATGGGCCTGGGCGGGCTGTGGCACGGCGCGGCCTGGACCTTCGTGCTGTGGGGCCTGGCCCACGGCCTGTGGCTGGTCATCGAGCACGCGCTCAGGCCGCTGGCCGGCCGCTCGGCCCTGCTGGCGCATCGCGCCATGGCGCCGGTGTACATGGCGGTGACCTTCGTCGTGGTGACCCTGACCTGGGTCCTGTTCCGTGCCGAGAGCCTGTCGCAGGCAGGGTCTTTCTACTCGGCCCTGCTGAGCGTATCGGCGTCGACGATGAACACCGCCGCCTGGCTCGCCCTGGCGACCATGACCGGGCTGTTGGCCTGGCATGCGGCCATCCGGCGCGTCGAGATCGAGCTGGTTTACGATCGCCTTGCCTGGCCGCTGCGCGGGGTCGTCATGGGGCTGCTGCTGGCCGCCGTTCTGACGAGCCCCGGTGAGAGCCGCGCCTTCATCTACTTCCAGTTCTGACGATGCAAGCCACCCACCGAGCCATCAGCGTGATCGTCCTGGCCCTGCTGGTCGCCGGCGCGGCCCTGGCCGGCTGGGAGTGGTTCTGGCGAACGCAGGGTTACGAGCCCGCGCTCTACGACGACCGCGACCTGTGGAGCCTGCACCGCGAACGCGTTACCGAGGTCGACCAGGCGCGCAACTTCACGGTTGCCGGGGCGTCACGGATCCAGCTGGCCTTCTCCACCGACGCGTTCGAATCGAGCATGCCCGGATGGACCGCCACCTCACTGGCCATCAACGGGCACTACCCCACGGCCGTGGTCGAGGATCTCGCCGAAGACGACGACTTCGCCGGCGTGCTTTTGGTGGCCGTGGACGCCCGCGGCCTCGCCCACTGGTACCGGGACATGAGCGAACCCTGGGTACGCCACTACCACCGCGACTTCGGACCGCAGCGGCGGATCGAACGACAACTGCTGACCGCCTTGCAGAACCGCCTGGTCATCGTCGGCAGCGAGTTCAACCTGGTGCGGCGGCTGACCGGCTGGCTGGACGGTCGCCCGCCGCCGCGCCACTACACGCGGCTGCTCCACGACCGCACGATCAGTGCGGACTATCAACAGGCGGACGTCGAAGGGCTGCGGCGACACTTCGCCCAGGGTCTGGCCGCCGACTACGAGCGGAGACCGGCGCCCGCTCCCGGGCGCTGGCGCGCGGAGCTCGAATCGATCGGCGAAGCCGTGTCGGCGATCCAGGCACGCGGCGGCAAGGTCGTGTTCCTGCGCATGCCCACGAGCGATCGCCACTGGGAACTCGACAGCGAGAACTATCCGCGCGATCGCTACTGGAACCGTCTGTCGGAGGCGACCGGGGCGCGCACCGTCCACTTTGCCGACCACCCCGAGCTGGCCGGGCTCGAATTGCCGGACACTTCACACATCGATGGGCGCGACCGCGCGGCCTTCACGAGGTCGCTGGTGGCGATCCTGGTTCGCGCCGGGGTTCTTCCCGACGCGGAATAGACGAGCCTCAGCCGTTCTTCTCGAAGGCTTCGATCGCCTTGGTGATCTCGGTGCGCGCCTCGTCCGGGCCGTGCCAGCCCAGCACTTCCACCCACTTGCCGACCTCGAGATCCTTGTAGTGGCTGAAGAAGTGACGGATGTTGCGGCGGCTGAAGGTGGCCAGGTCGTCGATGGACTGGATGTCCTGGTGCAGCGGCGAGACCTCTTCGATGGGCAGCGCCGCAATCTTGACGTCGCGCCCGGCCTCGTCGGACATCTCCAGATACCCGATCGGCCGACAGCGGATGATCGATCCGGGCAGCAGGGGCACGCGGATGAGCACCATCACGTCGAGGGGGTCGCCGTCCTCGGCCAGGGTGTTGGGCACGAAACCGTAGTTGCACGGGTAGCGCATGGCCGTGGCCAGCAGGCGATTGACGTGGATGCTGCCGGTGGCCTTGTCGACCTCGTACTTGACCGGCGGGCCGTCGAGCGGGATTTCGATGATGGCATTGAAATCGTCGGGCGGATTCACGCCCGGCGAGATGTCGTTGACGTTCATGGATGGCGCCTGATTGGGAAATTTGACGCCGAATTATACCGGCGCTCGCGTGAGCACCGGGAGCCGTCGATCAACGACGTCGGCGACGACGGCGGACCATCGAGGGCCGCATGCGGCCGCTGTTTTCGACCGGCTTGCCGTCGTCATCGGAATCCGCGTTCTGCTCGCTGGCCGCGCGTGGCTCGTTCGACTCGGCTTTGGGTTCCGGCTCAGGCTCAGGTTCCGGCTCAGGTTCCGGCTCAGGTTCCGGCTCAGGTTCCGGCTCAGGCTCAGGCTCAGGCTCCGGTTCGGGCTCCGGTTCGGGCTCCGGTTCGGGCTCCGGCTCCGGCTCCGGTTCAGGCTCAGGCTCGGGATTGAGCAGCGAGCGATCGTCGACGACGACATCCAGCACCGACTCGACGCCGCGGATACGCGACAGCTCGTCGATCAGGTCTCTCGGATCGCCGAAGGGCTCATCGCTTTCGGCCCGCAAGCGGATCTGGTAGCCGGATTCGGCGTCCAGGAAACGATGCGTATTGAAATGAAGACCGGCGCGGTTGATGGAGGAGACGGCGGCGGCAAGAATGCCCGACTTGCGGGCCAACGACAGTGTGACGACGACATCAGCCATGTCGAGACGATCCCTCTGGTTTTGTCTAGTTCTAGTATTTGATGCTTCAGGTTTCGGCCTCGACCGGCCGGTACGGCGCTCCTGAAGAAGGCGCAAAGTATAGCAAGGATACCCGTTTTTCCTTACAATTACCCGGTTTTGCGGACCCGAGCATCCTGGCCGGGACTGCATGCTCGTGCATTTTTCCGCCAAAAACGCCTGTTCTTTCGGGAGACAACATGAACCAGTT
>JAASTB010000233.1 GCA_021767625.1 Wenzhouxiangella sp. | reverse complement strand
TGGCACATGGCCTGGCCGGCGATCGCGGTGATGATGGCCTTCGGGCTCAACGCGGTGATGGACGCCGTCTACATCGGGCGCCTGATCGGCGAGCAGGCCCTGGCCGGCGCGGTGATGGCCTACCCGCTTACCCAGCTCACCCTGGGCCTGGGTTCGCTGGCCGGCATCGGCGGCGGCGTGGCGCTGTCGATCGCCATCGGCCGGGCCGACCGCGAGACGGTCAAGCAACTGCCCGGCACGGCGGTGACCATCGCCTTCGCCCTGTCGGTGGGTTATGCCCTTGTCGGCGGGATCTTCGCGGAGCGGCTCGTTTATGCCATGGGTGCGCGCGGCGAGTTGGTCGACATCGCGGCCGCCTACCTGCGCGCCTCGGCGCTGGGCGGCTTCGGCGCCATCGGCGGCATGACGCTCAATATGCTGTTGCGCGGCGAGGGCAAGATGAAGCTCGCCGCCGGTTACATGGCCACCGGGCTGCTGGTCAACGTGCTGCTGACGCCGGCCTTCATCGTCTTCTTCGACTGGGGCGTGGCCGGGGCCGCCTGGGCGACCAATATCGGGGGCGCCGTCGGCGGGCTGCTGGTATGGCGGCGTTTCGCGCGCGGCCGGGCCAGCTATCCCGTTGACGCCCGCTTTCTCGGCCTGCCGCGCGCGCTCGCCGGGCGCATCGTCAGGCTGGGCACGCCGGCCATGGTCCAGAGCTCGACCGGCCTGGTGCAGGCGGTGGTGGTGTTCAACATGCTCAGCCGCATCGGCGACGAGGCCGACATCGCCTTCTTCGGCGCGGCCTGGCGGGTCTTGCTGTTCATGCTCACGCCGCTGTTCGGGCTGATGCGCGCCTTCCAGCCGGTGGCCGGCATCAACTACGGGGCGGGCCAGTGGCAGCGCATCCGCGACGGCTACTGGACCTTCGTCGCCGCCGGAGCGGCGCTGATCGTGCCGATCTGGATCTTCATGAACCTCTTTCCGGAGGCCACCCTGGCGCTGATGCTGCCCGATGCGACGCTCGTGCCCGTCGACCTGCACCGCTTCCGCGTGCTGATGCTGGTACTGCCGGTGTTGCCGATCGTGTTCACCGCGCTCGCGCTGCTGCCGGCCATCGAACAGCCCGGCAAGGCCACGCTCGTCTCGGTGTCGCGCCAGCTGCTGTTCTATGTGCCGGTGATGCTGACCCTGCCCACGCTCATCGGCGTATCGGGCATCTACTACGGCGCGACTTCGATCGACTTCGTCTGCGCGATGTGGCTGCTGTCGATCGTGCTGTTGACCTTCCGCAACGCGCCGGCAAGCGCATCACCTTAGAATTTCGGGCGAACCCTTGCACAGGGACGCCCGTGTTCCGTTCAGTCCTCGTACTCGGCCATATCCGTGGCATCCGCATCGAGATTCATGTCAGCTGGCTGGTGATCTTCGCGCTGCTGATGATCTCGCTGAACGCCGGGCTCGGCCAGGCCTACCCGGAATGGTCAACGGCCACCGTGCTTGTCACGGCAATCACCACCGTCCTCCTGTTCTTCGCCAGTATCGTCGCGCACGAACTGGGGCACAGCCTGGTCGCCATCCGCCGCGGGGTCAACGTCGAAGCGATCACCCTGTTCATCTTCGGCGGATTGGCACAGATCACGCGCGAGGCGGAGTCGGCCAGCGACGAATTCTGGATCGCCATCGCAGGCCCGCTGGTCAGCGTCGCGCTGGCCTTGCTGTTCACGCTCGCTTCCCTGTTGGCTGCGGCGTTCAGCGAACCGGCCGCGGTGGCGCTTGGCTGGCTGGGCATCATCAACCTGGTCGTGGCGGTGTTCAACCTCATTCCCGGGTTTCCGCTCGACGGCGGTCGCGTCTTTCGCGCCGTGGTCTGGCGGTTCACGGGTGATGCCCGCAAGGGCATGCGGGCGGCGGTCGCGGGCGGCCGCCTGGTCGCCTACGGGTTGTTCGCATTCGGGCTGTGGCAGCTCCTGGTCTGGAACAACCTCATCGGCGGGCTGTGGATCATGGTCATCGCCTGGTTCCTGCTCAACGCCGCGGAAGCAAGCGGCCGAAGCTTCGGACTCGGCGAGCGCCTCCGGAAAATCCGCGCCCGCGACCTGGCCGAGCGGGACGTGCCCTTCGTGTCACCGACCAGGAGCGTGGCCGACTGGGTGGAAAAACAGGTGCTGCCCACCAGCCTGCGCGCCGCGTTCGTGGGCGATGGCGAAACCGTCCTCGGGCTGGTCACGCTCGGCGACGCGCGCCGAATCGAGCGCGAGCGCTGGTCCCGAACCCGGGTCGCCGACATCATGACCCCGGCCGACCGACTGGTGACGGTCGATCTCGATACGAATGCCGAAGAGATCATGCGCCTGGTCAACCACCACCGGCTGAACCAGCTCCCGGTCATGGAGGGCAGTCGCTTGTACGGCTGGATCGATCGCCAGCGCCTGCTGTCGGCGCTGGCGGTGCAGATGGAAGCAGGCGACAGCGGCGGCCGCTGAATTACTTCTTCCGGACGTCGCGCAGGATCGTGTAGGTCGTGATGTGCTTGCTTTCGTCTTCGTCGTCCTGGCGCTGCCCCGGGCGACTGTCGGCGTGCTTGCCCATGTACTTCATGTCGTCGCCGGGCCCCGCGCGGAAGACCAGCAGGGCATTGTTGGACGAAGGCAGTGGCTTGTCGGCAATCAGCGTGAGCTGATCGGCGCTCTTGCCGGAATCGGCCACGGTCACCTTGCTGAACCGGCCGCCCATCTCGTTCATGTCGGAGACAGCGCCCTGGTAGTAGGTCGTCTGACCACGCCGCTCGAGCCCGATGTTGCTCGACAGCGAGGAGCACATCTCCTCGGCACGCTTGATCGTGTCGTTGGAGACGAATTCATAGATGTCGTCGTCTTCTTCTCGGCGCATATCATCGCTCTCCTGCAGATGGGTGACGGACGTCACATCTGCGACGTGTATTTGCAATATAACTCAGGTCCCGAGCCTTTCGAAACCGCTCCTTGACGAATGTGATCCGCTCGTCGGGTAATCGTTCCCCCGAGATTGGAGCGCTTCAACCGCCGCGCTGGCGCTCCCACCAGGCCAGGCGCTTGGCCACTTCGCGCTCGAAACCCCGCTCGACGGGGCGATAGAACCGACGTCGGTCCATTTCCGAGGGAAAGTAGTCCTGCCCGGAAAAGCCCGCATCGGTGTCGTGATCGTAGACGTAATCCTTGCCGTAGCCGAGTTCCTTCATCAATCCGGTCGGGGCATTGAGAATGTGCGCCGGCGGCATGAGCGACCCGGTCTCCTTCGCCGACCGCCAGGCCGCTCCGGCGGCCTTGTAGACGGCATTGGACTTGGGCGCGGTCGCTAGGTAGAGCGTGGCCTGGACGATGGCCAGCTCGCCTTCGGGCGAGCCCAGCACCTCGTAGGCCTCACGGGCCGAAAGCGCCTGGACGAGCGCCTGCGGATCGGCCAGCCCGATGTCTTCGGAGGCAAAGCGGATCAGGCGCCGCGCGACGTAGAGGGGGTCCTCGCCGCCGACCAGCATGCGTGCCAGCCAGTACAGTGCGGCGTCCGCATCGGAGCCCCGCAACGACTTGTGCAGCGCCGAAATCAGGTTGTAGTGCTCTTCGCGGTCCTTGTCGTAGGCCGGTGCCCGGCGCTGCACCAGGCTCATCAGGCGGTCGCTGTCGATCGTTTCCTCGGCGCCGGCAAGTTCGTAGATGGCCTCGGCCATGTTCAGCAGGTAGCGCCCGTCGCCGTCTGCCATGGCCAGCAGCATGCTCCGCGCTGCCTCGTCGACCGGCAGCGGCCGCTCGACGTGCGCTTCGGCGCGCTCGAGCAAGCGCCCCAGTGCCGCCTGGTCCAGGCGCTGCAGCACGAGCACCTGCATGCGGGACAGCAGCGCCCCGTTGAGCTCGAAAGAGGGGTTCTCGGTGGTCGCGCCCACCAGCGTGATCGTGCCGTCCTCGACATGCGGCAGGAAGCTGTCCTGCTGAGCGCGATTGAAGCGATGGATCTCGTCGACGAACAGCAGCGTGCCCTGGCCGTTGCGGCGGCGCAGGCGGGCGGCCTCGAAGATCTTCTTGAGATCGCCCACGCCCGAGAAGATGGCCGAGATCTGCACGAACTCGAGATCGCCGACCTGCGCCAGCAGACGCGCCATGGTCGTCTTGCCGGTGCCCGGCGGCCCCCAGAAGACCAGCGAGGCCACGCGGCCGGAATCGACCATCCGCCGCAGCGGCCCGCCGGGGCCGAGCAGATGGTCCTGCCCGACCACTTC
>JAASTB010000232.1 GCA_021767625.1 Wenzhouxiangella sp. | reverse complement strand
GCCTGGCTCGAGGAAGCCAATTTCGCCGTCGATTTCGCCGCCGACGGGGCGATCGCCCTGAACCTGGTGACCGAAAACGAGTACGACGCCATCGTACTCGACCTCATGCTGCCGCGCGTCAACGGCATCCGGGTCGCCGAGAAACTGCGCGACGACGGCGTGGCCACGCCCATCCTGATGCTGACCGCCCGCGACCAGCTCGACGACAAGATCGAAGGCTTCAACGCCGGCGCCGACGACTATGTGGTGAAGCCCTTCGAGACCGAAGAGCTGATCGCCAGGCTGCGTGCGCTGATCCGCCGCGCACGCGGGGAGACCGGCGAAGGCCAGCTCAAGGTCGGCGACCTGGTGTTCGATCCGCGCCTGATGCGCGTCGAGCGCGCCGGCCAGCGCATCACCCTGTCGCCGACAGCCATGCGGATTCTCAAGATCCTGATGCGCGAGTCGCCGCGGGTCGTCAGCCGCGAGCAGATCGAGAACGAACTGTGGGGCGACACCCTGCCCGATTCCGACACCCTGCGCAGCCACGTCTACAACCTGCGCAAGGGCATCGATCGCCCCTTCGAGCACAAGCTGCTGCACACGGTTCAGGGGATGGGATTCAAGCTGGCCACGCCGGACGAAGCCTGACGGTTCGTTCGTTCGTTGGTTTTTTGGTTTTTTGGTTTTTTGGTTGCTCGACGGCGCCGGGGCCTCGACTTGATGCACGAGGCTCTGGAGCCTACCCCTACCAAAACACCAAAATACTAAAGCACTAAAACGCCAAAACACCGATCATGAATTGACGAGCAGCGCTTCCACGCGCTGCCAGTAGGCCCGGCGCAGTTCGCGCCACTCCATGCGGAACCAGGGCGCCACGTCGGCGGCCTCGTCGGCGACCAGCGCATCGACCTCATCCGGCGTGAGCAAGCGCCAGTCGGCGATCTCGGAGGGATTGGGCCGCACCTCGCTTTCGGCGGTGCGGCCGATGTAGACCCAGCACAGCTCGTGCTCGGCGCCGAGGTCGCGGTAGACGGCCTGGTACTGGAACTTGTAGACGAACTCGAGTTCGGCCGATACGCCGAGTTCCTCTTCCGTTCGGCGAAGGGTCGCCTCGGCCATTTCTTCGCCGGCGCGCGGGTGCGAACAGCAGCTGTTGGCCCAGTACAGCGGCCAAAGACGCTTTTCGCCGGCCCGCTGCTGGATCAGCAGCCTTCCGGCCGGGTCGAACAGGAAGACGGAAAAGGCACGGTGAAGAACGCCCTCGCCATCGTGGCACGCACCCTTGGACAGCGTCCCGATTTCGCGGTCGTGGTCATCGACGAGAATCAGCTGCTCGCTCTCGGACGACACCACACGCGCCGGACCGGCCTGTTCAAGCGCCACCGATCTGTACCTCCAGGGCGTTGTAGCCGGCGGCGCGGATGGCCCGTGCCACGCGCGCACTGTCGTCGGGGCACAGCGCGATGATGGAGCCACCGCCGCCCCCGCCGGTAAGCTTGGCGCCGACCGCACCGTTGTTGCGGGCGACCTGCACCATCTCCTCGAGCTCCCAGCTCGACACCTGCATGGCATTGAGCAAGCCCTGGCAGACGTTCATCAACTCGCCCAGCGTGTCGTAATCGCCGCTCTTCAGCGCGTCCAGCCCGTTGCCGGCCAGCGTGTCGATTTCGTCGAAGATCCGCTCGTAGAGGTTGGGGTTCTTCTTCCAGGCCTCGCGCACGCGGGCGACGGTGCGCGCCGTCAGGCTCTCGACGCCGCTCATGCCGATGACGATCGGCAGCGGCTCGGCCACCTCGATGACCTCGCGCTGCGGCTGCTCGCCATTGCGAAACAGCATGAACTCACCCCAGGTCGCCAGGGTGTTGTCGATCCCCGAAGGCGTCCCGTGAGCCACCTTCTCGCACTCGAAGGCCAGCTCGTTGATTCTCTCGTCGCTCAGGCCGAGCGAGAAATGCGCGTCCATGGCACGAATCACGGCCACGGCCAGCGCAGCCGATCCGCCCAGGCCCATTGCACGCGGCACGTTCGGGAACACCTCGATGCGCATGCCGCGGCCCTGGAGGCCGAGCGCTTCGAGTACCCTCGCCATCGAGCGCGCAAAGGACTGCGGGTGCTTGGCCTTGAAGTCCAGGCGCTGCTCCACCCCCCAGCGCGGGATGATCAGCTCCACGCCTTCGCGCGCGTCCTCGACACGGGCCTGGATCGCCAGCGGGATCGGCGCGGCAATGGCACGACGCCCGTAGACCACGGCGTGTTCACCGAGCAGGATGACCTTGCCGTGGCCGGCGCCGAGGGTCTCGCCCTCGAGGGTCGTCTCCTCGTCCCGGCGTTCGTCCTCTTCCACCGACACCCGCGAGGGCTCGGTCTGCGAACGGACCTCGGCGATGATCTCCTCGGCCTTCCAGATCTTGATCTCGCCAGAGGCGATCAGGCGCTCGACCACGGTATCGAACAGCTCCGGCGGCGTGCCCGCGGCGGTGGCCACCGAGCGCGCGTGCAGGGTCATGTGCCCCTGCTGGATGCCTTCGGTGACCAGCGCGCGAATGGCCGAAAAGTTCTGCGCCAGGCCGACAGCGCCCATGACCTCGGCCAGCTCGCGGGCCGACTCGACGCCGAGCATGCGCATGTTCAGCGCCACGGTGGGGTTGGTCTGCAGCGGGCCGCCCACCGTGCCCACCTTGATCGGGATCTCCAGCTCGCCGATCAGGTCGCCGCTATCGTCCTTGTACCACTGCGTCAGCGAGGCGTAGCGGCCGCCGCGTGCGGCA
This sequence comes from Wenzhouxiangella sp., assembly GCA_021767625.1. Taxonomy (GTDB): domain Bacteria; phylum Pseudomonadota; class Gammaproteobacteria; order Xanthomonadales; family Wenzhouxiangellaceae; genus Wenzhouxiangella. Next base: position 1,490 of record JAASTB010000232.1, on the reverse strand, counting down.
TAGGCGTGGGCGCCGGACTCGATGGCGCGCCAGTCGTTGCCCGTGGCCAGGGCCACGGCGTCGATACCGTTCATGATGCCCTTGTTGTGCGTGGCTGCGCGATAGGGATCGATCCGCGCGAAATCGTTGGCCACGATGATGCCGTCGCGAACCTGCTCGCCGTCGAAACCCTTGCCGGTCAGTTTCTCGACCGGGATTCGTACGCGCGCTTTCACCAGGGCGCGGTCGGTCAGGTTCGACAGGATGCGCAGGAAGACGCGCCCGTCGGCGATGTTCTCCAGCAGGGAGGCGACTCCCTCGCACATCGTGTTGACCAGGTTGGCGCCCATGGCGTCGCGCGTGTCGACGAGCAGGTGGACGACCACCATGTCGCCGCCGGGTCCCTGCGAGGGATGGATGAAGACCTCCAGGTCGCGCGCCCCGCCGCCGCGGGCGATCATCTTGGGATGCAGGCTGTTGGCCAGGTTGAGAATCTCGGCCTTGCGCTGCAGCAAGGCGGCCTTGGCGCGGGAAGGATTGGCCACGTCCACGATCTGGATCTGGCCGATGAGCTGCGGCTCCATGCTCTCGACCGTGAAGCCGCCGGACTCGCGCGCCAGCTTGGCCGCCGAGGACAGCGCCGCCACGATCGAAGGCTCCTCGACGACCAGCGGTACGACGTATTCCTTTTCGTTGATCAGGAAGTTCAGCCCCAGGCCGACCGGCAGCCCCATCACTCCGATGACGTTTTCGATCATCTTGTCGGCCAGCTGCACCGACAGGGTGTGCCGCCCGGACTGCAGGTCCTGGTAATCCTCCGGCCCGAGCAGGCCGCGATCACGCACCATCCGCACCCGTTCGGGCACGGACATCTTGTAGAAGCGGGGAATCCGGGATCGTTCCATCAACTCGTCACTCTCGTGTTACGCGCACACCCTGCGGATCGGGACGGACCGACAAAGTCTTCAATCCGGCCTGTTGGCACAGGTGGCGCATCCGCGACCCGAACTCCGGGTCGAGCGAGGCGGCCATGCCCAGGTCGCCACCGCCGGCGCCGCAAGGTTTGTAGACGCCGGCCAGAAGCTGCGCCAGACCGGCCGCCATGCGGTGCTCGGTGGTGGCGACCTCGCAGCCGACCAAATCGTTCATTTTACCCATTATTTCGCCGTAATCCGACCAACGCGCGAGGAGCGCCTCGGCATCACCTCGTTCCAGGGCCTCGACGCCCGCGCTCGCCACGCTCTGCATCTCGCCGAGCAGGCCGCCGTGCTCGCGCGGCGTAAGCTCCCGCGACCGGCGCCATGCGGCGAGCAGATCGGCCGTGGAGGCGGGCTCGCCGGCCCACACGAAGCAGGTCCGCACGGCATCCGGCATCGACAGCGGCCGGATCTCGATCTGCTCGTCGCGAATGCGGTAGCCCAGCAAGCCGCCGCACAGGCTCGCGGCCAGGTCGATGCCACTGCCGGCATTGCCTTGCGCCTCGCGTCCCGGAACCAGCAGCCTGGCGACGG
>JAASTB010000231.1 GCA_021767625.1 Wenzhouxiangella sp. | reverse complement strand
GCCGATGTGCACGGCGCGGTCGGCCAGGCGGACGTGCCGGGCGTCGGCATCGGCGTCGGAATAGACGGCCACGGTCTCCACGCCCAGGTGGCGGCAGGTGGCGATGATGCGGCAGGCGATCTCGCCTCGATTGGCAATCAGGACGGTCTTGAACATAGTCACTTGAACATTGGAACCACGGGAGACACGGAATGACACGGAACAAGAAAATCACGCTTTACTGCAAGCATTTCCTTGTGCCGTGTCCTTCCGTGCTTTCCGTGGATCATGGTTTTCAGGAATCGCCCGCAATCCACGAAGGCTTGCGCTTTTCGAGGAAGGCGTTCAGGCCCTCTTGGCCTTCGCGCGAGACGCGCAGGGCGGCGATCAGTTCGGAGGTGCGGCGATCGGTTTCGGCCTCGTCGTGGCGACCGCTGGCAATCGTGTGGATCAGCTCCTTGCAGTGGGCCTGGGCGTGCGGGCCGCCGGCCAGCAGGAGCTTGACCAGGTCGTCCACGTGGCCGTCGAGTTGGCCCGTGGGCACGGTGTCGCTGACCAGGCCGATGCGCACGGCCCGTTCGGCGTCGATCCGCTCGCCGGTGAGCATGTAGTGCCGCGCGTTGTTGACGCCGATGCGCGGGATCACGAACGGCGCGATGGTCGCCGGCGCCAGGCCCAGCCGCACTTCGGTCAGGCCGAACTTCGCCGTCTCCAGCGCTACGGCCAGGTCGCAGCAGGCGATCAAACCGACGCCGCCGCCGAAGGCGTGGCCGTTGACCCGCGCGACGGTCGGGCAGGGCAGCTGGTCGAGCTTGCGCAGCATGGCCGCCAGCCGCTTGGCGTCGTCGCGGTTCTCCGACTCCGAGCCTTCGGCCATCGAGCGCATCCAGTTGAGATCGGCGCCGGCGGAGAAGCTGTGGCCTTCACCGGTCAGGATCATCGCCCGCGCCGCTTCGCCGGCGACCTTGTCGAAAGTCTCCGACAGCTCGGCCACCAGTTCGGCGTTGAAGGCGTTGTGCACTTCGGGCCGGTTGAGCGTCACCGTGGCGACGCCGCGATCGTCGATGTCGAGTTTGAGTAGGTCAGTCATATCCAACGAGGTTTCAGGTTTCAGTGTTCAGGTTTCAGGGGGAGGCTTCCGGTCGGGTTCTCCTGAAACCCGAACCCTGAAACCTTCCAATTACATCCGGAATACGCCGAAGCGTTCGCGTTCGATCGGCGCGTTGGCCGAGGCCGCGATGGCCAGGCCGAGCACGCGGCGGGTGTCGGTCGGGTCGATGATGCCGTCGTCCCACAGTCGCGCGCTGGCGTAGTACGGGTGGCCCTGGTGCTCGTACTGGTCGCGGATCGGCGCCTTGAATTTCTCTTCTTCGGCTTCGGGCCATTCCTCGCCGCGCGCCTCGAGCGAATCGCGCTTGACCGTGGCGAGCACGCTGGCGGCCTGTTCGCCGCCCATCACCGAGATGCGCGCGTTGGGCCACATCCACAGGAAGCGCGGCTGGTAGGCGCGGCCGCACATGGCGTAGTTGCCGGCGCCGAAGGAGCCGCCGATGACCACGGTGAACTTGGGCACGTGCGAGCAGGCCACGGCGGTGACCATCTTGGCCCCGTCGCGGGCGATGCCCGATTGCTCGTACTTCTTGCCGACCATGAAGCCGGTGATGTTCTGCAGGAACACCAGCGGAATGTTGCGCTGGTTGCACAGCTGGATGAAATGTGCGCCCTTCTGGGCCGATTCCGAGAACAGGATGCCATTGTTGGCGACGATGCCGACGGTGTAGCCGTGGATGCGCGCGAAACCGCAGACCAGTGTGGTGCCGAAGCGCGCCTTGAACTCCTCGAATTCCGAGCCGTCGACGATGCGCGCGATGATTTCCCGTACCTCGAAGGGATAGCGCGTGTCGTCCGGCAGGATGCCGTAGATGTCCTCGGCCGGGTAGGCCGGCTCGGCCGGTGTCTCGCGGGGCGCGAAGGCCGGTTCGGGCCGGTTGAGGTTGCCGACCAGGTCGCGGGCGATGGCCAGGGCGTGGGTGTCATTCTCGGCGAAATGGTCGGCCACGCCGGACAGGCGCGTGTGCACGTCTGCGCCGCCGAGGGTTTCGGCGTCGACTTCCTCGCCGGTGGCGGCCTTCACCAGCGGCGGGCCGCCGAGGAAGATCGTGCCCTGTTCACGCACGATGATCGCCTCGTCGCACATCGCCGGCACGTAGGCGCCACCGGCGGTGCAGGAACCCATCACCACGGCGATCTGCGGGATGTTCTTGGCCGACAGCCGGGCCTGGTTGTAGAAGATGCGCCCGAAATGGTCGCGATCGGGAAAGACCTCGTCCTGCAGCGGCAGGAAGGCGCCGCCGGAGTCGACCAGGTAGATGCAGGGCAGGTTGTTCTCCAACGCGATTTCCTGGGCGCGGAGGTGTTTCTTGACCGTGATCGGGTAGTAGGTGCCGCCCTTCACCGTGGCGTCGTTGGCCACCACCATGCACTCGACCCCGTTGACCCGCCCGATGCCGGCGATCGCGCCGGCGCCCGGGGCGGCATCGTCGTACATGCCGTGAGCCGCCAGTGGGGCGACCTCCAGAAACGGGCTGCCCGGGTCGAGCAGCGTGCGCACGCGCTCGCGCGGCAGCAGCTTGCCGCGGGCTTCATGCTTCTCGCGCGCCTTCTCGGAGCCGCCCAAAGCAGCTCTCTCGAGCTTTTCGCGGAGATCGTCGGCCAGCTTCCGGTGGTGTCCGTCGCGGGCGACGAAGTCCGGATCCTTGCGATTGACGTGGCTGTCCAGGCGGGGCATGCGCGCTCCAGTCGGTCAAAGCGCTTCATTGTAGCCTGTTGGTTCGTTGGTTCGTTGGTTCGTTGGTTCGTTGGTTCGTTGGTTCGTTGGTTCGTTGGTTGGCACCCTCGTGCCCGGCGCGAGCCTCGAACCCGGAACCCGGAACCCGGAACCCGGAACCCGGAACCCCTGAAACCTGAAACCTGAAACCTTCCCTCCCGCCCAATTACGTGTTGCCCCGGCCCGATTCAGGCGGTTATAATGCCGGGCTTGATGAAAAACCGGCGATCGGGGCTTTTGCACAAAGCCCGGCCTGGGGTCGGCCCAGGGGGTTTTCTGGAAAAGCCCGGTCGCCCAAACTGTTGATTTTGGAGATTTTTGAAAGATGACTCTGACCGCTGAACAGAAAAGCGAAGTTGTCAAGGAATACCAGCTCTCCGAGGGTGATACGGGTTCCCCGGAGGTCCAGGTCGCGCTGCTGACGGCGCGCATCCAGGATCTGACCGGCCATTTCGAGAACCACAAGAAAGACCATCACTCCCGTCGAGGCCTGCTCAAGCTGGTCAATCAGCGTCGCTCGCTGCTGGACTACGTCAAGAAAAAGGACATCCAGCGCTATCGCGACCTGATCGAGCGCCTTGGCCTGCGCCGCTAAGAGCGGATCGATTCCGATTGAGACCGACACCCCGGCAGCTTACGAGCTGTTCCGGGGTGTTTTCTATTGCAAGTGCAAAAGTGGAGTGAAAAGTGAAGAAGTTCAGTAAAACGTTCAAGTACGGCGAACACGACGTCACGCTCGAGACCGGGCACGTCGCGCGCCAGGCCGACGGGGCCGTCATGGTCACGATGGCCGACACCGTGGTGCTCGTCACCGCCGTGGCCAAGAAGGAGGCCAAGCCGGGTCAGCCGTTCTTCCCGCTGACCGTCAACTACCAGGAAAAATTCTATTCCGCCGGCCGCATTCCCGGCGGTTTCTTCAAGCGCGAAGGGCGCCCGACCGAAAAGGAAACCCTGACCTCGCGCCTGATCGACCGTCCCATCCGCCCGCTGTTCCCGAAGGGCTTCCTCAATGAGACCCAGGTGATCGCGACGGTCATGTCGTCGAACCCGGAAGTCGACGCCGACATTCCGGCGATGATCGGCGCCTCGGCCGCGCTGTCGCTGTCGGGTTGCCCGTTCCAGGGCCCGATCGGCGGCGCCCGCGTCGGCTTCGTCGATGGCGAGTACGTGCTCAACCCGACCGCCACCCAGCTCGAGGACTCGCGCCTGAACCTGGTGGTCGCCGGCACCAAGGACGCCGTGCTGATGGTCGAGTCGGAAGCCGACCAGCTCACCGAAGACCAGATGCTCGGCGCGGTGACCTTCGGTCATGACCAGATGCAGACCGCCATCGCAGCCATCGAGGAACTGACCGCCGAGGCCGGCAAGGCCAAGTGGGACTGGCAGCCGCCGGAAGCCCCGGAAGGCCTGGAAGACAAGGTCAAGGCCGCGATTGGCGAT
>JAASTB010000230.1 GCA_021767625.1 Wenzhouxiangella sp. | reverse complement strand
GGCGATGCTGCAGTTGATGTTCTTCTTGTTGAAGGCCTCGGAGGCGGCCGTGAAGACGGCGATCTCTTCGGCACCGACCTTGCGGGCGCGTTCGTAGCCCTTCTCGTTGGGCACCAGCACGGGGTAGCGTACGCCCGCCTTGCGCTGGATGCGGCCGAAGACTTCCTCGGCGTCGGCCAGCTGCGGAATGGCCGGGGCGGCGACGAAGCTCGTGGCTTCGACGACTCCCAGGCCCGTGTCGGCGAGGCGATCGATCAGTTCGATCTTGACCTCGGTCGGGATGGTGTAGGGCTCGTTCTGCAGCCCGTCACGCGGCCCGACTTCGACGATGGTGACGTGATCGCTCATCGCCTCAGGCGAGTTCGACGGCGATCGCGGTGGCCTCGCCGCCGCCGATGCACAGGCTGGCCACGCCCTTCTTGCCGCCGCGGGCCTTGAGGGCGTGGATCAGCGTGACCAGGATGCGCGCGCCGCTGGCGCCGATCGGATGGCCCAGGGCGCAGGCGCCGCCGTTGACGTTGACCTTCTCGTGCGGCAGGTCGAGTTCCTTCATCGCCGCCATGGTGACCGCGGCGAAGGCTTCGTTGATCTCGAACAGGTCGACCTCGTCGGCCTTCCAGCCGGCCTTGTCGAGGACCTTGGAGATCGCGCCGACCGGGGCCGTCGTGAACCACTCCGGCTCCTGCGAGTGGGTGGCATGGGCGACGATGCGCGCCAGCGGCTTGGCGCCGCGCGATTCGGCCTCGGACTCGCGCATCAGCACGGTGGCGGCCGCGCCGTCGGAAATCTTCGAAGAGCTGGCCGCGGTGATGGTGCCGTCCTTGGCGAAGGCCGGGCGCAGCTTGGCCATCTTGTCGACGGGGCACTTGGCCGGCTCTTCGTCGGTCGTGACCTCGACTTCGCCCTTGCGGGTCTTGACCGTGACCGGGGTGATCTCGGCGGCGAAGGCTTCCGTCTCGATGGCCTTCATGGCGCGCTCGACCGAGGCCTTGGAAAAGGCGTCCTGCTCGTCGCGGGTGAAGCCGTACTTGGCCACGCACTGCTCGCCGAACTGGCCCATCATCTGGCCGTCGTAGGGGTTCTGCAGGCCGTCGAAGAACATGTGGTCGAGGAACTTGGCGTGGCCCATGCGCAGGCCGCGCTCGGCCATGTAGGGGGCGTTGGTCATCGACTCCATGCCGCCGGCGACGACGATGTCGGCCGAGCCGGCCAGCAGCGCGTCGTGACCCTGCATGACGGCCTTCATGCCCGAGCCGCAGACCTTGTTGATCGTGGTGCAGCCGGCCGAGACGGGCAGGCCGGCGCCCAGGGAAGCCTGGCGGGCAGGCGCCTGGCCCACGCCGGCAGGCAGCACGCAACCCATGATCACTTCGGAGACGTCCGAGCCCTCGACGCCGGCGTCGGCCAGCACGGCCTTGATGGCGGCCGCGCCCAGGTCGGGCGACTTGGTCGGGGCGAACTGGCCCTGGAAGGAGCCGATGGCGGTGCGGCGGGCGGAAACGATGACAATGGAATCGGTCATGGGGCAAATCCGTGGGTTTGGAAACTGAAGCCGGCTATTATCGCAGGTTGGGCCGAGGGGGTGCGAGCACAAGCTGTCCGGGCGGTGTCCCGGGAGACGGGCGCCCGACGAGCGGCGGGTTTTGCCGCTCGCGCGGTTCGCCCCGGGCATTTCTCGCTGCCTACCATGTCTGCGAGTCTCCCGGACGCTCGTGCGCGAGGGCGTGAGAGGAACCGGCCGGATGCCGCGTCGTTCCACTCGTCCCTGCCCGGTCCGAGACGGGGGCTGGAAATAGGGGCATCGTGGTCATCGAGGGAGAAGGAGCCGGTGTCTCCGACAGTTCGAAAGTTTGCAGTTCTCATCCTGGCGTTCGTCGCCACCCAGGCCTGGTCGCAGGTCCCGCCGGTCAATCCCGGCTTTCCTACCAACCAGTCGTGCACCCCCGGCCAGCTGTTCGATCGGCAGATCGGGCTCGGTCGCGTGGCCAACATCGCCTACCACGACGGCTGGATCCTGACCAGCAACGTCGGCGGCGGGTCGCCGCGCTGGTGGCGATTCACCGATACCGACGACCCGACGAGTTTCTCGATCGTCAATGACGCTACGGCCGAGGTGCCCACAGATCACGGCACGCACGCGACCACCAAGCTCGGCAACTGGGTCTGCGGCGCCTGGGGTTGTCGGGTTCGTCGCGATGCGCCCAGCGGCCAGCTGGTCAATGAACTGATGCCGCCTTCCGCGCCCGGTGAGTGGGAATTCGGCGCCGGCTTCACGCCGCAGAACCAGCCCGGCCCGGCCGGCGGCGGCCTGCACCGGCTCTACTACCCCTGGGCGCTGCCGTTCAACTGGATTCAGTACGGCGAGAACCCGGGGCAGGGCCGCATCTGGCGCGGCGACGAGCTGCTGGCCGAGTGGGAGCCGCTGGCCGATCACGGCATCGCCGGCAATGCCATCCTGCTGGGCAACTACCTGTTCATGGTCTCGGATGCCTCGATGCTGGGCGTGGTCGCCTACGACATCTCGCCGCTGTTCGATTCGCCGCCGGGGCCGCCGCAGTTTCTCGACAAGCTCTCCGGGCCGTTCGGCGCCTACATCGGCACGGTCTGGGAGAACTACCTGCTGCTGGCCGGCGGCGATCCGCGCAATCTCTTCTACGTGGTGGACTACTCCGACCCGACCAATCTCGAGCTGGTCACGACGATGAACCTCGACGGCAATCCCGCCCTGGACGCCGGCACCAACGTGCCCTACGTGCAGGTGCAGGACGAATTCGCATTCACGCGCCGGCACAAGATCAACATGGAAACCCTCACGCCGGTGCTCGAGCTCGACGAGGTGGGCGACAGCCGACCGCCCGGAAGCGCCAGCGGCCAGCTCGACGTCAGCCAGTACGCCAAGCCGATCGGCAACCTGCTGGTCACCGGCGCCTACAGCTTTTCGGGACGCGACGGGGTGGGCGTGTGGTGCCACCAGGCCAGCCCGGACACGCGCGGGCCCTACGTGGGCTACCACATCCCGCGTCCCGGCCAGACCAATTATCCGCTGGGTGCGCCGATCAGCCTGGTCATCGCCGAGACGCTGGAGTCTTTCACGATCATCAACGGCGAGACGGTGATGGTGCGTCCCCTGGTGGGAGAGCCTCCGGTTCCCGGTGATCCGGTCGATGCCTGGGTGTCGTTCTCACACGACAGCATCCTGACCATCACGCCCTACGAGTACCTGCAACCGGACACGACCTACGAGGTCGAGCTGGTCGACGGCGGCATCAAGGACGCTGCCGGCAACGGCATGGCCGGTTATTCGTTCACCTTCTCGACGGGTAGCAGCGTGGGCGGGGGCAATGCCGCGCCCGTCATCGATTCGTTCAGCGTCTCGCCTTCGCCGACCGAGCCGGGCAGCAGCGTCACCCTGCAGGCGAGCGCCAGCGACGCCGAGGGCGAATCGCTCGAATACCGTTTCGGCTTCGGCGACGGCACGCCGAGTACGGCCTGGTCGGCTTCGAGCAGCGTCAGCCACAGCTACCAGCAGGCCGGGCACTTCGAGGCCAAGGTGCAAGTCCGCGACCTGCGCGCCGACGGGTCGGTCTCGGTGGTGACGGACACGCGTACGGTCACGGTCGCGCCCCTGCCGGGTGGGCCGCTGCCGCGTCACTCCTCGACGATCGCCGTCGACGAGTCGCGCCGCCTGGTCTGGGTGGTCAATCCCGACCACGACAGCATCGCGCGCATGGACGCCGACAGCGGGGCGCGGCTGGCGGAGATCGACCTGTCGGCGGGCGCCGAGCCGGGCATGACGGCGCCGTGGAACCTGGCGGTGGCCGACGACGGCCAGGTCTGGGTGACCCTGCGCGACGCCGATGCAGTTGCGGTACTGGATACGAACGGGGGGCTCGTCGATCGCATCGAGCTCGACTACGGCAGCGCGCCCCACGGCGTGGCGATTTCGCCCGACGGCAGCAGCGTTTTCGTGAGCACGCACGCCGGCGGCCAGTCCGATCCGGGCAACGGCCGGCTGCTGCGCTTCGACCGCGCGAGCCGAAACCTGACCGGCGAACTGGAGCTGGGGCCTACGGCCGGTGCGATTGCGCTTAGCGGGGACGGCAACCGCGCCTATGTCGCGCGATTCATCTCCGGGCGGCATTTCGGCGAGATATGGGAGGTGGACCCGCAGTCGATGTCGCTGGTCGAAAGCCTGGAACTGTGGCGCGACCGCGGCCGCGACGGCCTCAGCGGCGGCGGTTCGCTCGG
>JAASTB010000229.1 GCA_021767625.1 Wenzhouxiangella sp. | reverse complement strand
GTCTTCCTCCCGGCGCTCTACATCGGGGTCTTCCTCCTCCTGGCCGGACTGATTTTCCGCGGCGTGGCCTTCGAGTTCCGCTTCAAGGCCCGCAATTCCCGGCACTGGTGGGACCGCTCCTTCGCGATCGGATCGACCGTCGCCGCCTTTGCCCAGGGTGCGGTGGTCGGCGCCTACATCCAGGGATTCGAAGTCGAGGGCTTTTCCTACGTCGGCGGCGCCTTCGACTGGCTGACGCCGTTCACGGTCATGACCGGGCTCGGCGTCGTCGCCGGCTACGCCCTGCTGGGCGTGGCCTGGGCCATCCTCAAGACCGAGGGCGAAACGCGCGACTGGGCCTACCGCATGGCGCCTCGTCTGCTGGCCGTGGTGATGGGCTTTTTCGTCCTCGTGAGCATCTGGACGCCGCTGGCCAGTGAGCACGTCAGTGAGCGCTGGTTCGGACAGGTCTCCGCGCTGTGGGCCTTCCCGGTCCTGACCGTCATCGTGGCGGCCTGGGTCCTGGCCAAGTTGCGGCAGCGCCGGGACGGACTGCCTTTCGTCGGCTCGATGCTGCTCTTCGCGCTGTTCTACTTCGGGTTGCTCGCCTCGATGTGGCCCTACGCCGTGCCGCCGGAGCACACCTTCTGGGACGCCGCCTCGGATCCCGGCAGCCAGCTCTTCCTGCTGCTGGGCGTGCTGTTCCTGTTGCCCATCATCATCGGCTATACGGCCTGGTCGTACTGGGTGTTCCGGGGCAAGCTGCGCTCCGGCGAAGGCTACGGGCACTGAGCCGGCCGGTGGTCCACTAGGGCAAGGAGATCGCTCCCGGAGTGCAATCCGAAGAAGGCTGGCTGAGCGCTCGCGAGCCGGGCGGCTTTCGCGCCGCACTGCTCGCATTCACCCTCGCCCAGGCCTTGCTGATCGTCGGGCAGGCCTGGCTCCTGTCGACCGCGATCAGCGCGGTGCTGGTCGACGGCCGGCCTGTCAGCGACATGGCACCCAGTCTGTTCGCCTTGCTGGCCGTCCTCCTGGGCCGGGCCGCCGCCGATGCGGCGCGCGGCTGGTATGCCTCCGGCGTCGCCGCCCGTGTCCGGGCCGAACTGCGCCCGCGCCTTTTCCGGCAAATCGCCCGCGCCGGCCCGGGCTATGCATCCCGCGCGGGCGCCGGTGCACTGACCACCACGCTGATCGAACAGGTCGACCTGCTGGAAAAGTGGTACGGACGATTCCTCCCGCAGCGAATCGCTGCCTCCGTGATCATCCCCGTGCTGCTGCTCGCAGTGTTGTGGCAGGACTGGCTGGCCGGCCTGTTCCTGGCCCTGGCCGCGCCGCTGATTCCCTTGTTCATGATCCTGGTCGGTTGGGGCGCGGAGCAAGCCAGTCGCGAACAGCAGCGCGAGCTCGTCCGGCTCGGCGGCGTTTTCCTCGACCGCCTGCGCGGGCTCGACACGATTCGCCGCTTCGGCAGCGAGGAACATGAGCTGGGCCGCCTGGCGCAGCTGATCGAGCGGTTCCGCGAGCGAACCTTCGCCGTACTCAAGATCGCCTTCCTCTCGACCGCCGTGCTCGAGTTTTTCAGCGCCGTGGCCATTGCCGCCGTCGCCATCTACGTCGGCCTCGGCCTGCTCGACTACATCCAGTTCGGGCCGGCATCGTCGCTGACGCTGCAAAGCGGCCTGTTCGTGCTGCTGCTGGCCCCGGAATTCTTCCTTCCGCTGCGGCAGCTTTCCCAGGCCTGGCACGACCGGGCCGATTCGCTCGCCGCGGCCGGCGGCATCCGGGCCGTCCTGGAGGCGCCGGCGGCCCGCCCGGAACCCGAACGGCCCGCCAATATCGAGCCGGGACGTGCCTGCCGCGTCGAAGTCGCCGACCTGACCCTTTCACGGCCCGGCCGCGGCAGCGTTCTCAACGGGATCGCCTTCTGCGCCGAACCCGGTGAACGCCTCCTGATTCGCGGGCCCAGCGGCGGCGGCAAGTCCACCCTGCTCGACCTGGTCGGCGGCTTCCTGGCGCCGGACTCGGGCAGCATCTTGATCGACAGGGTCGACCTGGAGCGGATCGATTCCGGGTCCCTGACCGCGCTGCGCGGCTGGATGGGGCAGCAAGGCGGGCTTTTCGAGGGCACGCTGGCCGACAACATCCGTCTGGCGGACCCCGATGCGGATGAAGCGGCCCTGACGGCCGCGCTTTCGGCGGCCGGCCTGAAGGACTGGACAAGTCACCTGCCGCAAGGCCTGGATACGCCCATCCGCTCTTCCGGCGAAGGCGTCTCCGGCGGGCAGGCCCGCCGAATCCTCCTCGCCCGGGCCCTGCTGAGGCCCAGATCGCTGCTGCTGCTCGACGAACCGACGGCCAGCCTGGATGTCGAGACCGCCGGGGAACTCTGGAAGACACTTGCCGACCTGTCCCGCCGCGGCGGGCCGACCATGCTCTGCGCCAGCCACGACCCCGCCGCCTGCCAATGGGCGGATCGGGTGCTGGAGCTGGCCGGCGGCCAACTCAGGGAGGTCTCGCCATGAAGCCGCGCCGGCTGGTAGCAAGTGCCTGGCGGCATCAGTGGCGCTGGCTGGCGCTGGGCATCGGCCTGATGCTCGCCTCCGCCGCCGCGGCACTGGTGCTCCTGGGCCTGTCGGGCTGGCTGATCACGGCCAGCGCGCTGACCGGCCTGGGCATGATCGCGGCACTGGATATCTTCACGCCCGGGGGCGGGATCCGGCTGGCCGCCGTCACGCGAACCCTGGCCCGCTACGGCGAACGCCTGGCGACCCACCGCGCGACGCTTGCCCTGCTCGCGACCCTGCGCCTGGACCTGATGCGGCGCCTGCTGCGCCTCGACGAAATCCAGCTTCGGCGACTGCAGCGCGGGGACACGCTCAACCGGCTCACGCGCGACGTCGACTCCCTCGATCACCTCTACTCCGGCGTGGTCGGCCCGTTGTTCACCGCCGCGGTGACGACGCTGGGCGTCGCCACGGCCCTGTTGTTCCTGGCATCCGCCCGGACCGCGCTCGTGGTGATTGCGCTGGGGCTGGCCGCGGCTGCCGTCACGGCCCTGGCGGGGCGTGCCGGCCGGGCTCCGGGACAATTGCTGTCGCAAGGCGAACCCGAGCTCCGCCGTCACGGCACAGAGAGCCTGGAGGGTCTCAAGTCCCTGCTGGCCGAAGACCGCGTCGGGGACTTCGAACACCGCCTCGCCACCCTTTCGGCGGCCCGCGTCTCGCAGCAACGCCGCCTTGACCGTATCGATGCGATCGGCAGGGGCCTGGTCAACGCGGTGGGCTTCACGGCCGCCTGGGCGATGCTGCTGGTCGTTCTCGGCGCGGTCTCCATGAGCACCGTGACGGGACCAGTGGCGGTGATGGCCGTCATCCTGGTCCTCGGGATGAATGAGGTCTGGCAGACCCTGCCGGCCGCCTGGCGGCAACTGTCGCAGTCGCGTTTCGCCGCGGCGCGAGTCGACGAGCTCGCGCAGCGGCGGCCAGCGATGCCAATCGGGAGCGACGAGCCGCCGCCTTCCCGCGCGGCGGCAATCCGCACCGAAAGTCTTTCGTTCCGGTGGCCCGACAGCCCGAATCGCGTGCTGGACAAGCTGGATCTCGAGATCGGCCCGGGCGAGCGCCTGCTGGTCACGGGCCCGAGCGGGAGCGGCAAGACCACACTGGCGCTGCTGATCATGCGTCAGATCGAACCCGATACGGGGGCCGTCCGCCTCGGCGGGATCGACCTGCGCCGGCTCGATCCCGACGGACTGCGAAAGACGGTCGGCTACCTGCCCCAGCAGCCGGTGGTCTTCGCCGATACCCTGGCCGCGAATCTGCGCGTGGCCGCCCCTGCCGCCGACGAGGTCGCCATGGTCCGAGCGCTGACCGACGCCGGGCTCGGCGACTGGCTGGCCGGCCTGGAAGACGGCCTCGACACCTGGCTGGACGAAGGCGGCGCCAGTCTCTCAGGCGGGGAGTTGCGGCGCGTCGGCCTGGCCCGGCTGATGCTGATCGACCCGCCGGTGGTCATCCTCGACGAGCCCACGACGGGCCTGGACCCGGCAACCGCGCGGAGCCTCTCGAACCGCCTCGAGTCCTGGCTTGTCGGGCGAACCACGATCATGGTCAGCCACGAGCCTCGACTGCTGCCCCGCTACGACCGCGTGCTGGCGATGTAGCGCGACCGCGCCACCCAGAGCATGACGGCCAACAGCGGCGCCAGGCCGAACACCACCTCCGGCCGGAACTGCGGGCTGCCGGGCCAGGCCAGCAACACCGCGCCTGCAGCCGCCGCGGC
>JAASTB010000228.1 GCA_021767625.1 Wenzhouxiangella sp. | reverse complement strand
GCGTTGGCCTGCTGCAATGCTTCCTGGCGCTGCTGCTGGGCCGACTCCACGATGGCCCGGAGGTCGTCGATGGTGTAGAGGTACAGGTCGTCGAGGCTGCCGGCATCGGCGCTGATATTGCGCGGAACCGAGAGGTCGAGCGCGAACATTGGCTGCCGGCGCCGGGTGTTCAGGGCGTCGCGGATCATTTGCCGGTCGATGATCGCCTTGGGGCTGGCCGTGCAGGCGATGACGAGGTCGCTGTCGGCCAGCAGCCCGGGCAGCGCATCGAGAGTGGACGAACGCGCGCCGAAACGTTCGGCCAGCCGGCCGGCACGCTCGGCGCTGCGGTTGACGATGGTCAGCGTGTTCATGCCGCTGGCGTGGAAATGCGTCGCGCAATCCTCGATCATCTCGCCGGCGCCGATGAGCAGGACGCGCAGGGAGTCGAGTCCGCCGAAGATCTGTCGCGCCAGCCGCAGGGCGGCGAAGGGCAGGGTGACCGGGTCGCGCCCGATACCGGTCTCGCTGCGAACGCGCTTGGCCGCGGCGAACGCGTGCTGGAACATGCGGTCGAGTCGGCTGTCGAGGGTGTCGGCGGCCTGGGCCTGTTGCCAGGCCTGCTTGGCCTGGCCGGCAACCTGTGGTTCGCCGATGATCATCGAGTCCATGCCGGAGATGACCTTGATCAGGTGGTAGGTGCAGGCGCCGTGTTCGAGCTGGTAGACGTGTTCCCGAAAGTGACCGGGAGCGAGCCCGTGCCACTCGTGCAACCAATCCATTATGCTGCGCGTGATAGCCTGTTCCGACGATACGTACAGTTCGGTTCGGTTGCAGGTGCTCAGTATGCTGCAGCCTTCCACGCCCGGAACCGCCGACAAGGAGGCCAGCGCCTCCGGCAGTGTCTCAGCCGCGAATGCCAGCCGCTCGCGAATGCTGATCGGCGCGGTCTGGTGGCTGATTCCCAGGGTGAATAGCGACATTCAGGACCAGTTGATGGACAAACGTGTAATTTTCCTACCCGCAGCCCGGCAGATCAAGCGCGCGCTTGCTGCCGGCGGTCTCTGCCTGATGCTCGGGGCCTGCGCCACCACCGGTCAAGGTGAAGGAAAAGAAGGCCGGGCAGAAACCGGGCAGGGACAATCGGAAGCGATGCTCCATATCGCCACCGCCGAGAGGCTCATCGATGTGGGGGAATACGAGTCGGCGCTCGAGGAATACCTGGCCGCGGCCGGTAAGTCCGACGACCCCGAAATCGCCCGGATGGTAACCCGGCTTGCCGGGCGACTCGAAAACTGGCCGGCTGCGATCACCGCCGCCGAGCGCTGGCTTGAACTGGACGAAGATGCCGACTCGGCCCACCACGTGCGCATTATAGCCCGGGTCAACCTGGGCCAGACCGAAAAGGCCGTCGAAGCGATGACCGCCTGGCTCGATCGCGAAGCTTCTGCGCAATCGCCGCGCTGGTGGCGTCGCGCGGCCATGCTGCTGGCGGCAACACGCGATGATGAGTCCGCTGGCGCGGTGTTCGAGCAGCTCGTCGAGCGGCGGGGCGATGCCGCGCCGTCCGGCGAGATTGCGCACGCCGAAAGCATTCTGTTGTGGCGACAAGGGGATCGCGATCGATCATTCGAGCGCGCCCTTGCGGCCTCGAATGCCAGCGGGCAGGTCGACCACCTGGTCTGGGCGGCCCAACTGGCCGCCGACAGCGACGACCTGGAGCAGGCCCTGTCCCTGTACCGTCGGGCTCGTGAGGACAGCCCCGAGGACGTGTCGCTGGCGCTTTCCGAAGCCGAGGTCCTGCGCCAGCTCGAGCGCGACGATGAGTCCGTCGAATTGCTTCGCTCGCTACCGCCCGACAGCGAGACGCTCTATACGCTCGGGATCTACCTCGCTCAACTCGAGCGAGATGCCGAGGCCGACGCGGTCTGGCAGCGGATGCGCGAACTCCCCGAATCCGGACGGCGAGACGGGCATGTATTCCTCGTCGCCCAACTGGCCGAACTGGTCGGGCGCGACGAGGCGGCGCTGGAGTTCTACGAACGGGTCGACGATCCCGCCCGCCTGCAGGAAGCGAAGCTGCGGCGTGCGGTGATCCTGGGTCGCCTCGGCCGCATCGACGAGGGCCGCTCGCTGTTGGCCGAGCTGCGCGAGAACGACGACGACGGGATGGCCCTGGATACCTGGCTGATCGAGGCCGAAATGCTGCGCAGCAACGGCCGTCCCGCCGAGGCCGTAACCCTGCTGACCGAACCGCTTGCCGACAATCCCGGCAGCACGGACCTGCTTTATGCCCGGGCGCTCGGCGCGGCTTCGGCCGGCAATGTCGACCTGGCCGAGCAGGACTTGCGCCGAATCATCCAGATGGAAGGCGACAACGCCATGGCGCTCAACGCCCTGGGCTACACGCTGACCGACCAGACCGATCGCCACCAGGAGGCCTACCGCCTCATCCAGCGTGCTCTGGAACTCGATCCCGACGACCCGGCAACACTCGACTCCATGGGTTGGGTGCTCTATCGCCTGGGTCGCGGCGAGGAAGCCGTCGACTACCTTCGTCGAGCGCTCGAGGGCGACGCGAATCCCGAGATCATGGCGCACTTGATCGAGGTGCTCGATCACATCGGACGCAATGAGGAGGCCGACGAGCTGTCTGCTCGGGCGATCGGCGACTACCCCGAAGACGTGTACCTGCGGGAGACGCTGGAACGTCTGGGCCGGTTGCCGTGAGCGAACGCTGCTTCAGTGAAGCAAGCCGGTTCACGCTCGTGTTTCTGTCCGCCGTGCTGGTCGTGGCCTGCGCGACCCGCGAACAGCGACCCGCCGGTGCCTGGTTGAGCGAGCGCGAAGCCTGGTTCGAAGAGCACGCGCAGTGGTCCATTTCCGGCCGCGTCGGCCTTCACGACGGCGAGCGCGGCGGTTCGCTGGGGTTTACCTGGCAGGCCGAGGGCGACGTACACCGCATCCACCTGCGCACTTCGGCGGGCGGACAGCAGTGGCGGCTGAGATTCTCGCCCGACAACGCGCTCCTGCGGGGCAGCGAAGTCGGCAGGCTCACCGGTACAAGTCCCGATCCGCTGGTCGAGGAAGCCGTAGGCTGGCCCATCCCGGTACACGCCCTGTCCTGGTGGATCCGGGGTCTTGTGCCGCCGGAAGGCGGCGATGTCCATTTTGCGGACGACGGCACGCTGGCGGGCGTCACCGATCCCACCTGGACGCTGGAATACAAGCACTTCAATCGTGTCGACGGGCGCCTGCTGCCGACGCGCCTGGAGGCCCGTTCGGATCGCTACACCGTTCGCATCGTCATCGCCGATTGGCGTTTCGGGGTCGAAGCGCGGTAAAAAATCGTTATAATGCCCGCCATCGCGACCGGTAGCGCCGACCGGCTCGCCGGCTAGAACGGTTTCGCCTTGCAGGGACGTCGCCAAGCTGGTTAAGGCACGGGGTTTTGATCCCCGCATTCGCAGGTTCGAGTCCTGCCGTCCCTGCCATTTATTCCAGCTCCAGCCACAATTAGGGTGTTTTCTTGAGTCATCCCTCGCTGATGGTATTCGCCGGGAACGCGAACCCGGAACTCGCCCAGGCCATCGCCGAAAATCTGGGTGTCCCCATGGGCCGTGCCAACGTCGGTCGCTTCAGCGACGGCGAGACCATGGTCGAAATCATGGAAAACGTTCGCGGTCGCGACGTCTACCTGGTCCAGCCGACCTGCCAGCCCACGGCAGAGAATTTCATGGAATTGCTGGTGATGATCGACGCCCTCAAACGGGCCTCGGCCTACCGCGTGACTTCCATCATTCCCTATTTCGGCTATGCCCGACAGGACCGCCGTCCCCGTTCGTCGCGCGTGCCGATCACGGCCAAGGTCGCGGCCAGGATGATCTCGACGGCCGGCACCGACCGGGTCGTCACCGTCGACCTGCACGCCGATCAGATTCAGGGCTTCTTCGATGTGCCGGTGGACAACGTCTACGCCTCGCCGCTGACTCTGGCCGACATCTGGAAGCACTACACCTCCGACGAAATCATCGTCGTCTCGCCCGACGTGGGCGGGGTGGTGCGCGCACGCGCCATCGCCAAGCGCCTGGACTGCGAGCTGGCCATCATCGACAAGCGCCGGCCGCGGGCCAATGAAGCGACCGTTATGAACCTCATCGGCGACGTCGACGGCAAGATCTGCGTGCTAGTCGACGACATGATCGACACGGCCGGCACGCTGTGCTCGGCCGCCGGCGCTCTCAAGGACAAGGGTGCGAAGAAAGTCGTGGCCTACTGCGTTCACCCCG
>JAASTB010000227.1 GCA_021767625.1 Wenzhouxiangella sp. | reverse complement strand
CCCCCGTCGGGTGACGAGGCTTTGCATGAAGCTGGCGCGCCCGGCAGGATTCGAACCTGCGACCCCTGCCTTCGGAGGGCAGTGCTCTATCCAGCTGAGCTACGGGCGCTTGGAAACTGATTGTAAGTCGCGCCGCGATGGCCGATGGCGTGGCGCAAACAGCCCCGTATTGTAACCGAATTCTGCCCACAGGCCAGGCGGGCTAGCCTGCCGACTCCTCGCGCCAGGGCTGGCTGCCGGCAATCATTTCGGCAATGTCGTCGGCCTCGGCCGGGCGGGAAAACAGGAACCCCTGGGCAAAGGAACACCTGTAGCTGGCCAGCAGGGCCAGTTGTTCGTCGGTCTCGACGCCCTCGGCGACGGTCTGCATGCCCAGGTCGCCAGCCAGGCTGCAGATGGTGCGCGTGATGGCCTGGTCCTCGGGGTCGGAAACGATGTCGCGCACGAAGCCGCGGTCGATCTTGACCACGGAAATCGGGAAGTTCTTGAGATAGCTCAGCGAGGAATAGCCCACGCCGAAATCGTCGACCACGATGCGCATGCCGATCTCGTCGAGCTTGTGAAGCATGCGGCGGTTGCGCGCCAGGTTCTCGATCAGCACTTCCTCGGTGATCTCCAGGTGCAGTCGCTCCGGTTCGATGCGGTGCTGGTGCAGGAGCACGCTGAGTTGCTCGGCAAAGCCGGCCTCGTGAATCTGCGCGCCGGAGACATTGACCGCCAGCCAGGGCAAGTCGTCGGACAGGGATTTCCAGCGGGCCATGTCCGACAGCGCGCGATCGAGTGCGAACTGCCCGAGACGGCCGATGATGCCGGTTTCCTCTGCAACACGAATGAACTCCTGCGGCGGCACCGCATACCCGTCGCTGTGTTCCCAGCGAAGCAGCGCTTCGACGCCAACCATCGAGAGATCCCGGATGTCGATGATGGGCTGGTAGACCACGCGAAAGTCGCCGTCCTCCAGTGCATGGCGAATGTCGCGGCTGAGGTGAAGCCGGTGCTGCGCCTGGGCGAACATTTCCCGGGTGAACACGGCAAACTGGTTGCGACCGGCATTCTTGGCCTTGAACAGGGCCGTGTCGGCGTTCTGGATCAATTCGCTTACCGAGCGCCCGGATTCGGGGTAGTAGGCAATGCCGATACTGCCGGAAACGAACAGTCGATGATCCTCGACCGCGAAGCCGCCGTCGAGGGCGCGCAGTATGTTGCCCGCGAGCTGTTCGACCTGCTCGCGGTCGGCGCGTTCGACCGCGATGAGAAACTCGTCACCGCCGTGGCGACCCACGAAATCGCGATCGCGCAGCACCCCGGCCAGGCGACGCGGCACCTCGCACAACAACTGGTCGCCCAGCTGGTGGCCGAGGGAGTCGTTGATGTCCTTGAACTGATCCAGATCGAGGAACAACACCGCCAGTTGCGACTCGTGGTCTCCGTGACGCTCGATGAGATCGGCCAGGTAATCGGAAATGCCGAAGCGGTTGGGCAAGCCCGTCAGGCCGTCGTGATTGACGAGGAAGGCCAGTTCTCGTTCGGCCGCTTCGCGCTCGCCGATTTCCTCTTCCAGTCGCCGATTGGCCCGCGACATCACCATGGCCTGGCCGCTGGCGTTGAGCCCGAGATAGACGACCGCCGCCAGAAGGAATGAAAGCAGGATGCCGCTGAGCAGGACTACCTCGGGCATCGCCGTGCTGAGCTGTTCGCGGATCTCGTCGCTGACGGCAAACTCGAACAGGAAGCCGGCCTCGTCGTTGTCCATGTCCACGGTGAAGCCGGCATCCCAGCTGGACGGCTCGGCCTCGGGCGGAAAAGGGTAGACATTTCGGCCGCGAGCGACGGCGTGAAGATCGAGCGATTCGCGGAACAGGGCGGGAATCATCGCGTCGATCGCGGCGGGGATGTCCATCGTGGTCGCCAGGTAGCCGACGTGGTCCTCGCCGGTGCCGATCGGGCTGACCAGGCTGATGCCCGGCCTCCCGTCGGCGAGGAAGCGCGGCCGGGTGGCAACCATCTCGCCGGTGGCGCCGGCACGGGACACGGCCGGCCGGAAATCCTCGTCAACCGGGAAGACCTCGCCGGGCCCGACCACTTCGAGATTCCGATTGCGGATCCAGCGCACGGTCAGGTCCGGGCCGAGCACGGCCAGCGATCGATAGTACTCGTAGTGGTCGAGGAACAGTTCGGCGTTGAGCTCCCAGCCCTCGCGATCGGCGAGGCCGTAGTGCGCCAGGCGCGCCGACATGCGGCGCTGCGCGTTCATCTGCTCGCGCATGTCGGTCAGCATGTCGGCTTCGATGTAGCCGGCGAGATTGTCGACGTATCGCGACAGCGAAGCGTCTTCGGCCGATTGGAGCCCGCGATACAGGAATAGCGTGCCGGCCACGCCGGCGAGCATCAGCAGTCCGGCCATCCACGGACTCCAACGCTGGGGACGCTCGCCGCCGGTCGTCGCCACGGGCTCGGCCGTGTTCACGCAGGACGCTCCTCGCGTTGGCTTGCCGGTGCTGGCGTAAAGTTCATGGACTGGCCGACCCCTGGGGTGCCCGGTGACTACTGGCATCGATTCTGGTGTGCGCGGCAGTATAGCGCAGGCGTCCGTTCGGTCACATATGAGGGCGGGCTGGTAAACTCCACCGGAACCCTCACGGGAACATCGAAGACATGCGCTCCCTGGGAGCCCTGACAGCGGGGCTGGTCATCGGCGTCATACTGATCGAAGCGCTCGCGAGCGGTCTTGCGCTTCTTCTGCCCGAGTCGCTGATTCAGGTGGAAGCTGCCGACGGCTACGCCGGCCCGCGGTTCTGGCCCCTGCTCCCCGTTCCCGCTCTCGTATGGATGCTCGGCGGGATGGCGGCCGGGGCGATGGCCGCGGCCGCGGGCCCGCATCCGGCGCTCGGCGTGGCGGCCGGCGCCTTGCTCGGCCTGCCGGCTTTCGTGCTGGTGGGCCTGGTGATGCCGGGCAATCCGATGGCACTGCTGGCGGCCGCCCTGCCCCTGGCCGGTTCGGCCGCTGCGACGGCACTCGTTGCGCGGCTGGGGCGCGAGGCTGTATCCGGGAACGACCAGACGGTATAATCGCCGTTTTTGCGGTCCGGTCATCGGGCCGTGGTCCAATCCAATCAATCGTGAGGTCTGTCCGGCGTGTCCGAGCAACATGATCGTCAATTCATCCAAACGTTCAGCGCGGTGCTGGCCGGGCTGGTCGCCTTTACCGTGGTCATCATCATCCTGGCCCTGATCATTCACGACCGCGAGTTCGATGGTGAGCAGAGCGCCGCACGCCAGGCCGCCGTCGAGGAACGCCTGCAACCGGTCGGCGGCGTCTACGCCGGTGAAACCGGTCGCGCCGCCGCACAGGCCGCAGCCGAAGCGGCCGCCGCCAGCTCGGAACCCCAGGTGGCCTTCGAGGGCTCGACCGACGGCGAAATGATCTACGGTCGCGTCTGCGCCGCCTG
Organism: Wenzhouxiangella sp.; assembly: GCA_021767625.1. GTDB lineage: Bacteria > Pseudomonadota > Gammaproteobacteria > Xanthomonadales > Wenzhouxiangellaceae > Wenzhouxiangella. The sequence goes on along the minus strand of JAASTB010000227.1, from coordinate 822 downwards.
CCACGATTCCGGTGCCGCCGGCGCACCGCGCCTGGTCGCCGGGGAAATGGGCACCCGACTGACGGACAAGGGTCGCGAGACCCTGATCGACCATGCGATCAACGGCTTCAACGCCATGCCGGCACGCGGCGGTCGCTCCGACCTCAGCGACGAGCAGGTCGCCGCTTCGGTCGACTACATGCTCGACCAGGTGCAGTAGAGCCGCTCCCGATCCTCGCTTGCCCGGGCCTGCAGGTCCGGGAAGAGCTCCAGGAACGCCGTCTCGATGGCCGCCTCGTGGTCATCGAGCAGGCGTGCGCCGTGCGAAAGTGGCCAGCTCCGGCCGTGCCGCCGCGCCAGCAGAAAGAAGATTTCCTCCAGCATGTCCCGCTCGCCGTAGCGCCACCACAATCCCCGGTTGCGCGCCCAGGCCCCGAATCGCACCAGCCGGGGCGGCAGACGCTCGGCGTGGCGCGCGAGCAATTCGTCGATCTGCTCTCCCAGCCCCACGAGATCGGTCGGCCCGAAGCGCGACCAGTAGCGGGTCAGCATATGGTCGAACAGCACGTCGAATATCACGCCGCCGTACCGCCGCCAGGGCGATTCCAGTCGCTCCAACAGCGCGAGAACGGCCGGGTGACCGTCGCTGAAGGAGTCGATGCGGCGATGCAGCTCGACGCCGGCCGCCCAGCCCGGGGGCAGATCGGCGAGCGCCTCGCGGCCCTTGACGTGATCGCCCAGGAAGGCCCCGAGCCTCATGCCCTCGTCGGGGCCCGCGAGCACCACGTGCGCGAGATGATTCATGCCGGATCGGGCACCTGCAGTGGCCAGGGTGAGTGGGTT
>JAASTB010000226.1 GCA_021767625.1 Wenzhouxiangella sp. | reverse complement strand
GGTCGCGGTCGCGGATGCGCCAGAGCTGGAGCTGGAAGTGGAGGAAGACCAGGGCCACGGCGGTGAACCAGGCCGGCTCGGGCAGGTAGCGCAGGCCGATCATCAGCAGCAGGGCGGTCATGACGCCCATCAGCGCGCCCAGGATCGGTACGTCGGCGCGGCCGAAGGCGATGGCGGTCGACTTGACGCCGACCTTGAGGTCGTCTTCGCGGTCGGCCATGGCGTACTCGGTGTCGAAGATCACCGTCCAGATGAAGTTGGCGGCGAACAGCCACCAGGCCAGCGCCGGTACCTGGCCGGCCTCGGCGGCGAAGGCCATGGGAATGGCCCAACTGAACGAGGCGCCCAGCACCAGCTGCGGAAAATGCGTGAAGCGCTTGAAGAAGGGGTAGGTGGCCGCCAGCAGGGCGCCGAAGAAGGCCATGAGGATGGTCAGGCGGTTGGTCAGCAGCACCAGCACGAAGGCTGCCGCCAGCAGGGCGAAGAACAGCACCAGGGCCTGGCGGGCGGAGATCTCGCCGGCGGCGATGGGCCGATCGACGGTGCGCGCCACGTGCGGGTCGAGCTCGCGGTCGGCATAGTCGTTGATCACGCAGCCGGCCGCGCGCATCACGATGACGCCTGCGGTGAAGATCACCAGGTTCTTGATGGAAGGCACGCCGCCGGCGGCGAACCACAGTCCCCACCAGGTCGGCCACAGCAGCAGGGCGATGCCGATGGGGCGGTCGAAACGCATCAGCCGCAGCCAGGGGCCGGCCGGGCTGGAAAAGATTCTGGCGCGGAGTCGGAATTCCATTCCTCAGCTTTCGTCGTTGGCGGTCAGGCTGTACTCGGTGCAGGGTACCTGGATGCGCTGGGCGCCGGGCGAGGCGCGCACGATGAATCGCCACGGCGGCGCCTCGCCGGGCTCGACGCGGTAGTCCACCCAGAACTGCGGCACGGTTTCGCGCCGGACTTCGAGCTGGGCGTCGAAGCCCATGGCGCGGATGCGCCGCTGGCGTTCGCGGGCGTTCTCGATGTTCTCGTAGAGGCCCACGGACACGGCGTTCTCGAGCGTGCCGCCGGCGACCACGTAGTAGTCCTCCACCCCGCGCTCGGCCAGGCGGCGGGTCAACTCGAGCGCCTGGTTGCGATTGGCGGCCGGCAGGTAGACCCACCAGCCGCGGTCGCGGTCGGCCTCGGTCTGGCGAGCGTTGAGCCGGCTGGCGAAGGGTGCCAGGCGGTCGGAGGCGCGCTGCTGCGCCAGCAGGGTCGGCAGCGGCCCGATGGTATAGCAGGCCGGACCCGATGCGCCCTCGGCGCTGCCCGGCGCCTCGACCAGGTCCACGCGTGGCAGGTTGGGATCCAGCGGCGGAATCTCTCCGTCGCGGACGACTTGTGGCCTGCTGCCGAGCCCGCCGACGACGAACACGAGGGCGTTGACGGCGATGAGGGCGACGGCGGTCCAGCGCCAGTGGAGTTCGTTCATTTCGCTTGCGTTGCCATGGCCAGTCCGTGAAGCACCAGGTGCTGCTCGTGCCGGGCTGCCCGCTCCAGGTGCGAGGCCAGCTCGGCGGCGTTCCCCCCGGTCAGCCACAGGCTGACTCGATCTCCGGCGGCGCGTTCGGCCGCCCGAACGGCGCGGTCGATGCCGCCGGCGGCCAGCATCAGTCCCCCCCGCGCCAGCGCAGTGCCGGTGTCGCGCGCCGGTCGGTCGATATCGCCGGCTTCCGGCAGCGGGCGATTCAGGCCCGGGGCGCGGGCGAACAGTCCGCCGCGCGCGGTGTGGATGCCGGGCATGATCCAGCCGCCGCGGTGGCGACCCTCGCCGTCGACCAGATCGACGGTGATCGCCGTGCCGCAATCGACCACGACGAACGGCGCGGGCCCTTCAATCCAGGGCTTTTGCAGCGCCAGCCAGCGGTCGCAGCCCAGCGACTTGTAGGCGGGCGCGACCGGCAGCGTTCGATCGCCGGTTGCAATGATATCGACTTGCGCGCCCAGCTGCCGTAGACGTTCGGTAATCCGCGTGACCGAGTCGATCCGAGACTGGCCGGAAATCAGCGCACGGCGACAGCCGCTGCGCTCGAGCGCGGCGTAGAGGGTATCGGCTTCGTCGGTCGAGGCCCGAGCGACGCTGGTCGCATCCAGGGCGCCGTCGACCAGCCGGGCCCACTTGAGCCGGGAATGGCCGATATCGATGACCAGGTCAGCGGACACGGACACTCACCTCCCCGCTGGCGATCGCGCGCCGGCGGCCGTCGTCGGTGTCGAGCTGCAGGCGCCCCTGGCTGTCGATGCCGCGGGCGGTACCGGTCATCTCCGAGCCGTTGGCGTGAATGACGCGCACCGGACGGTTGGCCAGGGCGTCGAAAGCGGGCCAGCGGGCGAGAAAGTCGTCGAAACCCTGCCGGTCGAAGTCCGCCAGCGCGGCGGCCAGCGCGTCCAGCAGCCGGGCGGCGAGATCGTTGCGACCGACCGCGTCGCCATGGTCGGCCAGCGCCGTCCAGGCCTGCTCCACGTTCGCCATCGATGCGGTGTCGAACAGGTTGATGCCGATGCCGATGATCGCCCGGCAGGGGCCTTCGGCGGCGCCGCCGAGTTCGACCAGGCAGCCGCCGAGCTTGCCCGCCTCGACGAACAGGTCGTTGGGCCATTTGACCGTGACATCCGCCCCGTTGGTCCGCCGCAGCGTATCGGCGACGGTCAGGCCCACCACGAGGCTGAGCGGGGCCAGGCCGGCCAGGCCCGACTCGAAGTGCCAGGCCAGCGAGAGGTAGAGACCGCTGCCCGGCGGCGATTGCCAGCTGCGTCCGCGCCGCCCGCGTCCGGCGGTCTGCGCTTCGGCCAGCAGGGCGTGGGCGTGGGGACCGCCGGCGGCCGCGAGCCGGGCGTTGGTGGAATCGACGGCCCCGGCTACCTCCACGACGAGCTCCCCGCGACCGAGTTGGCGGCGGATGGCGTCGCCGTCGAGCAGTTCGATCGGCTGCGGCAGGCGGTAGCCGTCGCCGGCCGCACCCGAGATGGCCAGGCCCATGTCGCGCAGCGCCTGCATGCGTTTCCACACGGCCGCACGCGTGATGCCCAGCTCTTCGGCCAGGGCCGCGCCGTTGTGAAGCTCGCCGTCGGCCAGGCGTGCGTAGAGTTGGTACAGACCGGGTTTCATGCAGGCTCGTCGCGCGTCCTCAGCGCCGCTTGAGCAGGCGGGCTTTTTCGAAGCGGTTCTCGTCGCCGGCGCGCATGCGTGCCAGGTTGGCGCGGTGGGTGAAGACCAGCAGCACGGCCAGCGCGATGGCCAGCGCGGCCAGGGCGTTCGGCAGGGGATCGGGGCCGAGGGTCCACATCGACGGCACCAGGCTCAGGCCGGCCAGGATGGTGGCCAGGCCGACATAGCCGGTGCCGATGAGCGTGACCAGCCAGACCAGTAGCAGCGGCGCCAGGCACCAGGGCGCCACGACCGCGATCGCGCCGACGGCCGTGCCCGCGCCCTTGCCGCCGCGAAAGCGGAAGTACAGCGGCCAGACGTGGCCGACCACGGCCATGAATCCGCCGGCCGCCGCCAGGGTGGTGAAGTCGAGCGGCTCGGCCGAGAGCCACGGCGCGGCCAGGGGCAGCAGGCCGGCGGCCGCCGCGCCCTTGCCGACATCGATGAGGACTACGCCGAGTGCGAACTGCCAACCCACGGTACGCAGGGCGTTGGTGCCGCCGGCGTTGCCCGAGCCCATGGTGCGGATATCGACGCCGCGCAGGCGGCCCAGCAGCAGGGAGCCGGAGATCGATCCCAGCAGGTAGCCGCCGACGAGGGCCAGCGCCAGTTCAATCATGACGCGCCTCCGGCGGTTCCCACACGTGCATGCCGGCGATCAGGGTGCCCGGGCCGGCGTGGGCGCCCACGGCCGGGCTGGCTTCCACCACCCAGCAGGCGTCGACCTGCGGGTGCCCGGCCAGGATGCGCTTGCGCAGGGCCTTTGCGTCGGCCTCGGCGTCGGTATGGCTGAGGATCACGCGGTAGGTCGCCCCGGGATCCATCCGGCGCAGCAGGTAGCGGGCGAATTTCTCCACCGTTGCCCGGCGGCCGGCGATCACGCCGCGGGCGACCAGCTCGCCTTCCGGCGAGGCGGTCAGGATGGGGTTCAGCCGCAGCTTGCGCGCCAGGGTTTCCATCCAGGGCTTGGCGCGGCCGCCGCGCACGCCCCAGCTGAGGTCGCGGGCCAGGGCGTAGGTCTTGAAGCTGTCGCGCATCTCGGTTAGCCGGGTCCGGATGGCGACGCGTTCCCAGCCCTTCGCCGCGGC
>JAASTB010000225.1 GCA_021767625.1 Wenzhouxiangella sp. | reverse complement strand
GGTGAATTGTCCACCGAGGGACTGGCCGAGCACCAGGCTACGATCGTGGTCTACACGGTAGTCCCGGTTGATCTTCGGGATCAGCTCATCGGAAAGGAAACGCTGGTAGGCGTCGGCCCCGCCGTAGTAGTCCGGATCGGGCGCCGGAGCCGTGTAGTCGGTGGAGCGCATGTTGCCGTTGGCATAGCCGAGGCCGCCGTAGGAAATGCCGACCAGTACCGCGGGAGGCGCCAACTCGTCGATTTCCATCATCAAATGCAGCGGCGCCAGCATCGGAAACAGGATGCCCCCGTCGAGCATGTAGACCACCGGCCAGTCGCACTCCGACTCGGCGTATTCCCGAGGCAGCCGCACGTAGACATGGAAATCACGCTCGAGGGTCTCGGAACGAATGGTGAAGTTCTCGACCGGGCCCATGCCGAAAAGGCGATCGAGCGGCGTGGAATCCCCATCCGTCGACTGGCCAGCCAGCGCCAGGCGGCAGAAGGCGAGCGAGATCAGCGCGACGATGCAAACGGTGCGGTTCATGATCCACCTGTCGAAAAGCAGCGGCCCGGACCGCATTCTCCGGCGACCCGGGCCTGCCTGGCAAGCTATCTGGGGATCACCCCATTCCGAACAGCGGAAATCAATCGCCCTCTTCTTCCCCGATTCTCGGTGCGGGCAGCTCCTGACCGCCCTGGTATAGCGTCAGGCCGGTCGCGTGGCCGGATTCGGGCAGGTCGAAGACGATGTCGGCGCCGATCTCGTCGTTGAAGAACTTGACCGGCGACTCGGCCTCCATCGACACGGCCGGTTGGCCGGTGGCCTGGATCTCCATGCCGCCGTCGACCACGCGCACCGCCAGGATGAAGTTGGGCATCAGCTCGTAGCGTCCGGTCAGGCGCTGCAGGTGTTCCTCGGAGACATCAGAAGATTCACGCTCCCAGACCTCGTCGCTCTCGCGCAGGGCACGCTCGGGTTCGCCGCCCCAGCCCTGATGCAGGGCCAAGGCCGCAATCGAGCCGTCCTCGTCGCGCTCGACGGAGAACCAGCTCAAGGACTCTTCGAATATCAGCCGGTCGCCCTCGACCGGAATCACCTGAAACTCACCGCCACCCTGGCGCCGGCTGATCAGCTTGCCGTCTTCGACACGCAGGGTGCGAACCGTTTCCTCGTCGATGCGATAGGTCCCCTGGAACTCCTGCAGCGCTTCAGCCGGCAGGTCCAGTTCCGGCAGCTCGCCCGGATAGGCCTTGTCCATGGCCAGGCCGGCAAGGCGCAAGGTGACGTCCTGCGTCGACCAGCCCGGGCCGGCGCGATTGGTCAGCAACACGATCGAGAGCTCTTCCTCGGGCAACCAGAAAGCAAAGGTCGTGAAGCCGTTGATGCCGCCGCCGTGGTGAATCACCGGATGCCCCATCCAGTCGGCCATCATCAGGCCGTAGCCGTAGCTCTGGCCATTGCGAACGTCGGCGGCCACCTCGTCGGCGCTGATCATGCGCTCGTAGAGCTCCTCATCCAGCACTTCACCGCCGTGCAGGGCACGCTGCCAGCGGTCGACGTCGATGGCGGTCGACATCAACGACCCGGCCGCGTGCGGCTGCGTCATCGACAGGAAGCCGGCGTTCTCGGGCTCCTCCGCCGTCCCCGCGTAGCCGGGCACGCGCCCCGGAAGCACCGTGGTGTCGGCGTAGGCATCGGTCGAATCGATGTCCAGCGGGGCCAGCAGGCGTTGGCGAATGAACTCGTTCCACGACTGGTCGGTGACCGACTCGATAATGGCCCCGAGCAACACATAGCCGGAGTTGTTGTACGACCAGCTCTCGCCGGGCGCAAAGTCGACGGGCTCATCGGCAAACACTGCGACCAACTCCTCGGTGCTGAGGTCACGGCGAATCCGATCGCCGGTCATGTAGCCTTCGATGCTGGTGTAGCTCTTGATGCCCGAGGTGTGATTGAGCAACTGGTGAACGGTCACGTCGCCGACCGGAAAGTCCGGCAGGAACTTCGACAGGGGGTCGTCGAGGGCAAGCTTGCCGTCCTGCACCAGGGCCAGGATCGCGGCAGCCGTGTACTGTTTCGTCACCGAAGCCAGGCGCAGGGTGTGATCCGTGTCCATCGGCACACCCAGTTCCAGACTGGCCATGCCGAAAGCCTCGTTGAAAACGACCTCTCCGTCCCGGCTGACGACTGCCACCGCGCCGGGGGTCTGGTCGGTGTAGATCGATTCGAGCATGTCACGCGCCCGGTCGGCAAAGTCTTCGCTGGCCTTGGCCAGGCCGGGCGCAGCAACGAAGGCAGCGGCAAGAATGCCGGCGGCGATCCGATTCATTCGTTTCTCTCCCTGTACTGGTAGCATTACAATGGAAAGGTAGGCTAGCCACCCCGAATTTGCGCGTGCCGGAAGTCATTGTTACGACCGGCCCATTCCCACTATCGGATCGCGGGCGGCTCGACGGCTTTTCTTTCAGAGCACTCGACATGCCCAGCGATCCGCCAATCACCCAACGCAGCCGACGGTACTTCGAAAGCGAACAGCAAATTCGCGCCACACCGGCATCAGTCTTCCCCCTGCTGTGTCCGGTGCGCGAATATGACTGGATCCCCGAATGGGAATGCCGACTGATCTACTCGGAATCGGGCCTCGCCGAATTGGGCTGCATCTTCCAGACAGACCGGGAGGCCGACAGCGGGATCGACACCTGGGTAGTCAGCCGACACGAGCCGAACCGTGCCATCGCCTTCGTGCGCGTCAACGAACTGCGCGCCATGCTCTACGAGATCGACCTGGAGCCACTGGGCAAAGACGCGTCACGCCTGACCTGGCGCCAGACCGTCACCGCACTGAACAAAGCCGGCGACCGTCACGTGGACGCGCTGCGCGAAGATGACTTCGCCCGGACCGTCGCCAAGCTGGAAGCGCTTCTCAACGACTACCTTGGCCAAAGCGCCTGAGCACAGTCCGGGTCTGGCAACTGGATGACGAACTCGGCCACAACGCCCATCGTACGAACCGTCGGTCAATCGCGACACGGCATCTCTAGTCCAGCCGCTTGTTAAAGCGAAGCGTAGCCAGCACCAGGAACACGCCGAAGAACGCCAGTAGCGGCCAGACTTCAGTATGCAGGTCGACCAGGTCGGCGCCGCGCACCAGGATGCCGCGCGACAGGCGCACGAAGTGCGTGAGCGGGATCACTTCGCCGATCCACTGCGCCAGCTTTGGCATGCCCTCGAAAGGAAACATGAAACCCGACAGCAAGATCGAGGGCAGGAAGGTGAAGATGGTCAGCTGCGTGGCCTGGAACTGGGTCTTGGCCAGGGTGGACACGAGCAGGCCCAGAGCCAGTGCCGCCAGGATGAAGACCAGGGATGCCAGATAGAGGTCGATCACCTGGCCTCGTATGGGCACATGGAACAGGGTCTGGCTGACCCACAGGATCAGCGTGACCTGGATGAGGCCGATGATGACGTAGGGGATGATCTTGCCGAGCATCAGTTCGGCGGACTTCACGGGCGTGGTGATGAGTAGTTCCAGGTTGCCGCGCTCGCGCTCGCGCACGATGGCAATCGCGGTGAACAGCACCATGGTGAGGTGCAGGATCACGCCGACCAGCGCCGGCACGATGTTGACCGGTGAGCGGCCTTCGGGGTTGTAGTAGGTGCGCGCCTCGAACAGGTTGGGTGGCTGTTGCTGCCCCGGAAGCGGCATGTTGCTCAGCCTGCGGACGATGCCCTCGACCGTCGGATCGGAGCCGTTGATAAACAGCTGCCCGGCCGGGCGGTTGCCGTCCATCAGGCGCCTTTCGAAGTCATGCGGAAGGTAGATGCCGGCGTCGATCTCGCCGGCGTCCAGCAGGGCCTCCAGCTCTTCCGGCCCGGCCGCCGATCGCGTAACGGTCACGATCTGGCTGGCCTGCGCGGCCGCCACGACCTGCCTGGACAGGCTGGTGTTGGCATGGTCGGCGACGGCCGCGTTGACGTTGCGCACGTCCAGATCGATGGCGTAACCGAACAGCAGGATCTGCAGCAAAGGTACGCCGATGATCATGCCGAAGGTCAATCGGTCGCGCTTGAGCTGGCGCACTTCCTTGCCGGCAATGGCGAGCAACCTACGCAGCATCGACCCGGCCCCCGTCGTGGTCGTTGAGGCGGGTGGCGGCGACGAAGACATCTTCGAGATTGGCCACGACAGTCTCCACCTCGCTGTCGATGCCAGCTTCCTGCAGCGCCTGCCGGATCAACTCCGCCGGATCGTCGATGCGCTTGTCGGTGAGGGCATGCAGGCGCGTGCCGAGCTGGGC